>CBDUEX010000368.1:0-2413 GCA_965366305.1 uncultured Bacteroidia bacterium
CAAACGACCTTCATTCATCTCGGGTTGTCATTTCTCGAATTCTTTCTAAACTTGAAAAAGAAGGATTGGTAACCCACGGAAGGAATAAAATTGTGATTACGCATCTTTAAGACTTGAGATTATAAGACATAAGATTTGGGAGCAGGTTTGAGTTTGAGTATTGAGAAAAGGATTCAAGACTGGCAGATTTAGGATTTAGGACAATTCCCATAACTCTAAATATCTAATAATCTAACCATTTGAAAGTCTATGAATCAAATTGTCCATCTGAGTGAATTTTGCGTAATGCAATGAAGAAAAATTTATACCGAAGTGGACAATGTAACCCGAGTTGCGAACGCTTCTTGTCTGTTGCCCCATCTTTGTGGGAAATAGACATACTTCTTCATATAATGAAAAACATACTCGCACTTTGCTTAACTTTTTTCTCACTAGTCTCGTTTGCACAAATAACAGATTACGAGCTCAACCTTACGCCTATCACAATAAATGAACTGAGTGGATTACAATCCTATTCATTTGCTCAACACAATGGCGAATGGCTGGTTGCAGGTGGGCGATTAGACGGCCTTCATAAAAGACAACCTTTTGCAAGTTTTGATGCTGCTGGAAATAATGAAGAATTATGGGTCATCAACCCAAAAACAAAAACGGTTTGGAAAGCAAACCTCACTTCTCTTTCCACTTCTATTCAAGAACAATTAGCAAGTACAAATCACAATTTTTATCAAGATGGAGATCAGTTAATAATTACAGGTGGTTATGGATACAGTGCTACTGCAAACCAGCATGTTACATATGATGGATTAATTGCCATTAATGTAAGTAATACCATAGCGGCCATTAAAGCCAACTCCAGCTTTTCATCGTATATTCATCAACTTAATGATACGCTATTTGATGTTACGGGCGGACACCTAGACAAAATAGATGGTACATTTTATTTGGTTTGTGGTCAAAAATTTGAAGGAAAATACAATCCTATGGGACCAGATCATGGTCCTGGATTTTCACAAGAGTATACGCATCAAATTAGAAAATTTAACGTATCACACAACCCATTGTCTTTTACACATCAAGGTGTAATTACAGATACCGTAAACTTACACCGAAGAGATTACAACTTAGTTCCTCAAATAATGCCCAATGGCGATGAAGGGCTAACAGCTTTTTCTGGAGTTTTTCAAAAACTACTGGATTTACCATACCTGAATTGTGTAAATATTACTTCAAATGGAGCCGTTGTCAACAACAACTTTACACAATATTACAACCACTATCACTCTGCCTTTTTACCAATTTACGATAACTCAAACAACGAAATGCACTCTTTTTTCTTTGGAGGAATTGCACGCTATTATGATGTAGGTGGTGTTTTAACACAAGACGATGATGTGCCATTTGTTAAAACCATAGCCAGAGTTTCAAGAACAAGCAATGGTACAATGACCGAATACAAATTGGCTACAGAAATGCCCAACTATTTGGGTGCAGGTTCTGAATTTATTGTGAACCCAAATCTTTCAAGTTATTCTAATGGAGTGTTGAAATGGGATAGCATTCAGGCAGACAGTATTTTTTTAGGATACATATACGGCGGAATAGAAAGCACAGCTCCAAACGTGTTTTTTAGCAACCAAACGAATGTCAGTAGTGCTTCAAGTACAATATATGAGGTTAGTTTTAAGAAAAAGGCAAGTAACTCTGCTGAAACGTTGATTAAAAATCAATCTTCTTTGCAATTTCAGGTCTATCCAAATCCAAGTCAAAACAGAATTAACCTTCAGTTTTACTTAAAAGAAAAAAGCTCAGTTACGGTTGAAATACTATCAAGCGAAGGAAAGCTTATTCAACAGCATTCCTTCTTAAACTTACCCACTCAAATAAATACGCTACCACTTGATGTGGCTGATTTAAAGGCAGGAGTATACTTGATTACATTAAGAACAAATACGGAAGAAATTACACATCGCTTTTTGTTGAACTAGAAAATACATGATCTTAAAACAGATACTACCGACACATAAATTCTCTCTATAGATGTATAAACCTACAATTAAATTCTTGGCAGTAAATTTGCCCTAAACTATAACAACAATGAACATAGAACAAATATATACAGGATGTCTCGCTCAAGGAGCTTACTATATCGAGTCGAAAGGCGAGGTAGCAATTATTGATCCTTTGCGTGAAGTACAAGATTACATTGATAAAGCAACTAAAGACAATGCCAAAATCAAATACATATTTGAAACTCACTTTCATGCTGATTTTGTGAGCGGACATGTTACACTTGCTGAAAAAACAGGTGCTCAAATCGTTTACGGACCGAATGCAAATCCAAGCTTTGAAGCACTAATTGCTAAAGACAATCAAGTATTTCAATTAGGAGACATTACCATCACCGCATTGC
>CBDUEX010000369.1:0-2364 GCA_965366305.1 uncultured Bacteroidia bacterium
TACTTATGCAGAAATGAAAAAATGGAATCCAGATGGATTCATGATTAGCAATGGACCAGGTGATCCTTCGGCTATGCCTTATGCTGTTAAAACGTTACAAGAAATTCTTAATGCAGATGAAAAAATGTTTGGGATTTGCTTAGGTTCTCAAATTCTCGCACAAGCTGTGGGTATGAAAACGTTTAAAATGCATCACGGCCATAGAGGACAAAATCATCCAGTGCAAAATTTATTAACTGGAAAGTCTGAAATTACTTCTCAAAATCATGGTTTTGCAATTGATCCTGAAAGCAATGCTGAGGGGAAAGCAGAAATTACCCATAAAAATTTGAATGATAACACCGTAGAAGGGATTCGCGTAAAAGGGAAAAAGGCGTTTGCTGTTCAATATCATCCAGAAGCAAGTCCAGGACCACATGATAGCAGATATTTATTTGACGATTTTGTTCAAATGTTAAGCTAACAAAATAAAATACAGAGTAGGAGAAAAAAAATACAATGAGCGAAATAACACACATACACGCAAGACAAATTTTAGATAGTAGAGGTAATCCAACGGTAGAGGTTGATGTATTTACAGAAGATGGAGCCTTTGGAAGGGCAGCTGTTCCGAGTGGAGCTAGCACCGGAATTCACGAAGCAGTTGAACTTCGAGATGGAGATAAATCGACTTACATGGGTAAGAGCGTCATCAAAGCGGTAAGTAATGTAAATACCACTATTGCAGATGAACTAATCGGAGAAGACGTTTTTGAACAAGTTCACATCGACAACAAAATGATTTTGATGGATGGAACTGAAAATAAAGGTAATTTAGGTGCTAATGCTATGCTAGCAGTAAGTTTGGCGACTGCTCAAGCTGCGGCTGAAGAAAGCGGTCAACCTTTATATCGCTATTTGGGTGGAGTTAATGCGAATACAATGCCTATCCCTATGATGAATATTATCAATGGAGGTAGCCATGCGGATAACTCAATCGACTTTCAAGAATTTATGATAATGCCTGTTGGAGCTGATAGTTTTAGCGAAGCATTGCAGATGGGGGTAGAGACTTTCCATCACCTAAAGAATGTTTTAAAAGGCAAAGGGTACAGCACCAATGTTGGAGATGAAGGTGGTTTTGCTCCCAATATTAAAAGCAATGAAGAAGCCATAGAAACTGTTCTTCAAGCTATTGAAGCTGCTGGTTATAAACCTGGCGAAGACATTTATATTGCCATGGATGCGGCCACTTCTGAATTCTATAACAAAGACACGGGCTTATACACCTTTTCTAAATCGGATGGGAGACAATTGAGCAGCGAAGAAATGGCAGATTATTGGAAAACATGGTGTGATAAATATCCAATTCTTTCCATTGAAGATGGGTTAGATGAAGACGATTGGAAAGGATGGAAATATTTAACCGATAAAATTGGAGATAAAGTGCAATTGGTTGGGGATGATTTATTTGTGACCAATGTTAAACGATTACAACGTGGAATCGATGAAGGAATCGCCAATAGTATTCTCGTTAAAGTAAATCAAATTGGTACCTTAACCGAAACCATTGATGCAATAAATCTGGCTACTCAAAACAGCTACACAAATATTATATCTCATAGAAGTGGTGAAACCGAGGATGCAACAATTGCAGATCTTGCTGTCGCTATGAATAGTGGATTAATTAAAACTGGTTCTGCTTCTAGAAGCGATAGAATGGCAAAATACAATCAACTTCTTCGCATTGAAGAAGAACTAGGGCATACCGCAAGATTCTTAGGAAGAAGCTTTAAGTTTTTGTCATAATAATCACATTCTCAAGTTTTTGAGCAACCTTAGACTATCTTTGAGTGTCTAAGTAATTGATGGTTAGAAAACTTTTATCCTTAATTGTATTGTTATCTTGGTTTGGGTCCAATGCCCAAACTGTTGCAATTGGTTCTGGGGATAATGTTTGTTTAAATGAATTGCTAAATTTTCAAGCCAATACAACCGGAAGTGTTACTGCTTATAATTGGAATTTTGGAGACAATTCAACATCAACTCAAAAAAATACATCGCACGAGTACACGCAATATGGGCCTAAAAATGTAACCCTAGAAGTAACTTTTGCCGATGGAAGTAAAGGTTCTGCGTCAAAATCAATTATGGTGCATGACTTGCCTACTGCCAACTTCTCGCTGGCAAATGCAAATTTTTGCTTTAATCAACAGAATGTTTGTTTAACAGACAATAGCACAATGGGTGCTACAACCAATGGATATGCCAATCGTTTAGTACTCTGGGGTGATGGAGCACAAACCGCAACTTCCAATCCAGCAAATTCATCAGTGTGTTACAGCTCTTATCCAAATATAGGGACCTATAAAATATTGGTAGAAG
>CBDUEX010000370.1:0-2351 GCA_965366305.1 uncultured Bacteroidia bacterium
CAGGTACAATCCCTACATTTCTATTGGTTCTAAATCGCTCTCCATCCAATGACTCAAATGAAATAGTTGCATTTCGTATTTGAACTGTACCACCAATACCTAAGCTCCAAGATTCATTATTGGGCATCATTTCTCTCAAATAGCTGAAACGATAGAAAGGGAAATTATAGAGTAATTTCACGCTGCTGGCAGCAGGATACACTAAGTCGTCTACAATTATATCTTCATTCAAATAAACCTGAGATTCTATTCGCAAAGGTTGAATCAAAAATATAAAGGTGTTACGTTTCTTCACTTCTAGCTCAAGTGAAGGTCTCAGAATCGGGAAAAGTACATCTTGACCTCCATCTTTACGATAGTCGAAATAGGTGCCGTTATTTCCAAACTGAATCTTATGATCAAATACTCCTAAAAAACCTAATTCCGCAACAGCCTTAAGTTTATAGTCACCTTTGGCGAACGATTTACTTGACTTGTCTTGTCCAAAAGCGACAAAAGAAATGAGCATGATTGCTAGGGTAATCACACCAGCTTGAATATTTCGATAGTTCATATGTCTATAACAGAATCCCTTGCAAAAAGTTTAACCATTAGTTTAAAGTAAACTATTATTTAGAACTTCTACGACACTTTTCACTGCAATACTTTACAGATTCCCAATTCCGTTCCCATTTCTTTCTCCATGTAAATGAAAGCTTGCAAATAGGACAGATTTTTGTTGGCAGTTCTTTCGATTGTGGCATTATCCAGTTACCAAACTACTCATCCCACCATCCACTCCAAGTATTTGTCCAGTCATCCACTTTGATCTTTCTGAAAGGAGAAAATACGCCATCTCAGCAATATCTTTTGGTTCACCGATAGACCTAAGCGGATGTCGGTTCTCTGCTCCTTCGCGTTGCCTCTCGTTGCGTAGTAACTTTTCTGCTAAAGGTGTATCTGTTAAACTAGGAGCAACACAATTAACGCGAATGCTTGGAGCTAATTCAGCAGCAAGGGAACGTGTTAGGCCTTCCACCGCACCTTTAGCCCCTGCAATACTGCTATGAAAAGGCATTCCTTTTTGAACCGCAACCGTACTAAATAAGACAATACTAGCATGTTCTGCTAACTTTAATTGTGGCAAATAATTTTGTATGGATTTTATCGCTCCAAAGTAATTAATGTTCATATCATGCTCGAAGTCGGCGAGTTTTAGCCCTTTAAATGGCTTTAGGTTGATGCTCCCTGGGCAATAAACCAAGGCATCAATTGCTCCATCAACCAAAGGAAAATTAGGTTCCGCTTCACTTACATCCACATCGCCTTGATTTCTGCTGATGCAAATGGTTTCTATTCCATCATTTTGAAGTATTAGATTTAAACTTGCTCCAATTCCTGTATTGCCGCCAACTATGAGTACACGTTTTAACATGAACATATAACATAGGAATATGAACTTTGTTCGCAGTATGAAATGTTCTTTATGGATTTATGCTCGATGACGAGATATAGCGAACCTATTTCTTCCGCTTCTTAGATTTCTTCGGCTTTTTAATTTCAAGCTCCATCAATGCTTGCCAATTGTCTTTGCCATCATCAGCCAATTCAATGGTATTTACATACTCTGCCTTGGTAACGGTAGCTCTTCGAATGGGAACAGTAGTAAACTCTTCAATGGCTTCTACCATTGCTTTTTCTTGTTTACTGCAAAACGAAATGGCCTTTCCTTTATTTCTCCCTCTACCTGTTCTACCTACGCGGTGAACATAGTTTTCTGGCACTTCAGGAATATCATAATTGATAACATAGTCCACCCCTTCAATATCAATTCCACGTGCAGAAACATCGGTAGCAATTAGCACCTTGCAGGCATCGGTTCTAAATGCTTGCAAAGCAGTTTCTCGATCGATTTGATCTTTGTCGCCGTGAATAGATAATGCATCTACTTCCATCCGTTCCATAGCAGAAAGCACTCGCTCCGCACGCACTTTTGTTCGTACAAAAACAAGAAATTTAAGGTCTTCATTTTCTTTGATCAAACGGTGCAAGAAAAATCGTTTGTCATCCATGTCTACAAATACAATTTGATGATCTACATTTTTACTTACAGGGTCTTTTGGAGAAATTTGGATGCGAATAGCAGCACTACTCACCATCTTATACGCTTCTTGCTTCACTTTTTTATTAATGGTAGCTGAGAAGAATAATGTTTGTCTTTTCCCCGGAATTTTATTTACTAAGTCGTCGATATCTTTTGAGAAACCTAAGTCCAACATGTGATCGGCCTCATCTAAGATGAGCGTCTCAATCTTATCCAGTTTTAAATATCCTTGACTTACCATATCAAACATTCTTCCAGGTGTGCTAAC
>CBDUEX010000371.1:0-2347 GCA_965366305.1 uncultured Bacteroidia bacterium
GGCTTTATACGTCCATCGCTAGAAGGACCACGCGAAGAAAAGTCTGCTATCATTTGCATACTATCTACAGCTCCGATACACAATACATTTTTACCATCACAAGGTGCTGTAATATGGTACCAAGGAGAAGTTCCTGAGTTTCCTGCACTGTTGGTGATAAATATGCCTCTACTAGCGGCTAATTCTGCCGCCAACGTAATAATAGTGCTCTCGCCATCCATATCGGCATACGTATAGTCTCCTTCCAACGAATCAAATAATGAATAACCCAAACTCGAGTGAATAATGTATACACCTATAGAATCTGCCCATTCCATTGCTCTAAACCAGTTTAATTCTTCTACATGACGCTCGCGTTCTCTTTCTTCAGTTCGTGCCAATACAAAATCTGCACCTGGGCTGCCACCAACCATACTATCTGGATAATTTATTCCAGCTAATGCAAGCACTTGCATACCATGGGTACTCGTTCTCCAGGTTAGGGTGTCGTTGGTTACAAAATCGTATGAAGCAAGAATTTGATTGTTGGTCCACAATGAATCAAAAATAGGCAAGGAGTCAACCTTGTAAAATCCAGCGTCAAATAACGCTAATCTTACGCCTTTACCCGTATAACCAAGACGATGAAAAGAGTCTAATTGCAGCATTTCAATTTGCCAATCTGCTTCACCATAGCCAAAAACCTCATCGGTTTTTTCTTCAACTACTTTTAGTGAAGTTAATGCTTCAATATGGCTTACAAAAGGAAGAGTTGCCGCTTGTTGAGCGTACATACTTGAAATGCAAACGGCGTTTAGCCATCTACTTGTTCCAATAATGGGTATTTCAAGACGATTAATTTCCGTTAGATAGTCATCACACAGTGGTGCATCAAAATAAGAAACAGGTGTTTCGCATTTATCACTTAGGTACACCCATACCTGTTGAGATTGAACCAAATTCGCCAGCAATATGCTGACTACCAATAAATTAATCCTCAAGACTTTGTTTAAGTTCATTTAATTTCATTAATGCCTCAATAGGAGTAAGGCTATCGATGTTCAATTTATGGATGGTTTCTACTATTTCAGCAGTTTTGGGGTCATTTATTTGAAATAAATTCATTTGGTACATGTCGCTAGGCATTTTCTTGAGGCTGTCTTTGGTGCTAATGCTCGATCGATCACCTTCCAGTTTCTTAAGAATGGTATCTGCTCGTTTCAACACTTTTTTGGGAATTCCTGCCATACGAGCAACGTGGATTCCAAAGCTATGCTCGCTACCACCTTTTCGCATTTTACGTAAGAAGATTACCTTGTTTCTACTTTCTTCTGTGCTAACATAATAATTAACAACACCGTCACAACGGGCTTCAAGCTCGTTTAATTCATGATAATGTGTGGCAAACAAGGTTTTTGCTTTGGTAGGATGTTGGTTGAGGTATTCAGCAATCGCCCAAGCTAAGCTCACACCATCAAATGTGCTGGTTCCTCTGCCAATCTCATCCAAGATTACCAAACTACGTTCAGAAAGATTATTAAGAATAGAAGCAGTTTCTACCATTTCAACCATAAAGGTACTCTCTCCTTGAGAAATGTTATCTGAAGCACCAACTCGGGTGTAAATTTTGTCAACCAATCCAATTTGAGCATGCCGTGCCGGTACAAAACAACCCACTTGAGCAAGCAATACCGTTAAGGCAGTTTGCCTTAAAATAGCGGATTTACCCGACATATTAGGACCAGTTAAAATAATGATTTGTTGGTCTTCCTTGTTTAAATAGATGTCGTTCGGAATGTATTCCTCACCGATGGGCAATTGCTGTTCAATAACAGGATGACGTCCGTCTTTTATTGCCAGACTTAATTCATCGTTTACTTCAGGTTTGGTGTAGTTGTTTTCTTTAGAAACTTGAGCAAATGAAAGCAAGCAATCTAAGGTGGCGATGTTTCTAGCGTTTTGCTGTACTTGCGTAATATAAACGCTTAATTTCTCCACAAGAGCCGCGTATAACCGCTGTTCTATTTCACTAATTCTATCGTCAGCAGCTAAAATTTTCTCTTCAAATTGCTTTAATTCTGGGGTAATATATCGCTCGGCACTAACCAATGTTTGTTTCCGAATCCACTCTTCCGGAACCTTATCTTTGTGCGTATGGGTAACCTCTAAATAGTAACCGAAAACATTGTTGAATGCGAGTTTTAAACTGCTAATCCCAGTTTTCTCGGCTTCTTCATTCTTAAGATTGAGAAGATAATTTTTACTATTCTTTGAAATTGAGAGATACTCGTCTAATTCCTTATCAACTCCAACTTTAAATACACCGCCTTTCGCAATATTTACGGGTGCATCATCGGCAATATTAGAA
>CBDUEX010000372.1:0-2339 GCA_965366305.1 uncultured Bacteroidia bacterium
ACCACTTTAAACTGCTCATCTTTGCTTAAAGCCTTAAGCTCATCTGGGAGTTCTTCTGTTTTAATACTATCCAAGGTGGTGGTGCTATCAATCAGACTTTGAATCAGCTCATTTTCTCCAAACCAATTCTTTTTACCTGCTTTGGTTGTATTGTATTTCGCTCTGGAAGTATTCGCAGATTTACTTGCACTCGTATAAAAACCTACGGCTTTACCTTTTTTCGAATACATCACTTCCTTTTGTGATACCGATCCATAGTAAATTTTAGATTCATCAATATTCCTTGAGTACACGTTTATGCTATCGTCATAAGGTGTAGCAATTACCACATCTTTGGCATGTTGATCTAATTGTTGGTAGCTTCCTTGGGTTAGTCGTGCAATTTCCTTGAAATGAAAAATCGCGTCGCCACATTGTGTTCCTAACTTAATTGTATTAATAACAATATGTTTCTTGTTTGCTGAAGCACAAATTTCAGGATACTTAGTCTCGTTGTAATCCATGTGAGGAGCACAATCGCCCACTAAAAATACAGTTCGATATGCATTCAAGTCTGTGGACCATTGCATATTCTCAATGGCTTTGTCTAAGGCTAGATTTACACTCTCTGGTGCATCTCCTCCTCCACCTGTTCCAATAGCTAGAAGTTCGGAGTAGATGCTATCAATATTTCCGGTTAAAGGATATACTTTGGTTACAAACTGATCGCCTCTATCGCGATAGAAAACCATTCCGAGTTTTAAGCTTTTAACTTCTTGTGATTGAGAAACACCTGAAACAATGTCCCAGATTTTTTCTTTTGCTGTGCTAATTAACCCAGACATGCTGCCAGTTGCGTCTAAGGCAAATACCAATTCGTAGTCTTTTGTTTCAACTTCTGGTGCTACGGTTACTACTGCAGGAGTATCAATTTGTTCGGTTTGATCTTGAGCTTGACAAGAAATTGCCATGAACAGGATTCCAATTAATGCGATTTTGTTCTTCATAATTATAATGTTAATTGTTTGATATCGCCGTTAGGAGTAACAAAAAAGAACTCTTTTTCTGGCTTGGGTTGAGGTTCTGGTCTTGGTTCTGGTTTCTTAACCAACACAATATTGAGTTGATACATCACTTGAATTGCTGGTTCTGCAATCACAGGATTAACAACAAAATCAAATTCCTTATCTATAATGGGTAAGTAATGACGTGTTACTTTTTTGGCAGCATCATTATTCAAATTGAATTTTCTAGTGAAGTAGGAAGTGCATGAAAAGGCAGTATAGCTTTCATATTTTTCACCTGGATATACCACTGCAAATCCTTCAGAAAGTGATCGTGAGTACATTTTCATGTCCACGTCTTTTAGTCGTGCATAACGATCTAATTGCTTAAACAACATGCTGTCTGCTTTATTTCGGAGCTTTTCTTTAATTTTCCCCATATCCGATACTACAACATCTGTTCGGATATAATCGTAAACTTCATTTGCCGTACATAACGAGAATATTTGGTTAAGTTCATCAGAATTGTAATATTCGATGATGATGTTTTTCTTCAATTCAAAACCTACCGGCTTTTCTGTAAACGAATTCTTACTGAAGACTTTTTTCTCTAATACTTGATCATAAATCGGAACAAACGAGATGATATCTACATGTAGGCTAAGCTTAGAATTGATAGCTTTCAATCCTTCTCGAACCCGCTCTATCTTGTCGTTAATTAATTTGTTTGCGACATCTTCCTCTTCTCCTTCTTGCGATAGACTAAAGATGGCTACGTACGCATCGGGAGTAGCATTAAACATGCCTTTAATGGTGATAACATTCTGGTCGTTATAATTTATTGGAACAGCTATGTTATTTGAATTAAGTACAATGGGTGCTGCTGAACTATAAGCCCAATTGCCCATTTTAAGTTGTGCCTCCGAAAAAAGAGTTACAAAACTTAAGAGTGTGATTGCAATGATGTGTTTCATATTATTCGTGTTATTTTTCACTTCAAAATTGGGGCGACTTTTGGCACAGAATGGCCAAACTGTGTGAATATGCATGTTGAATGTGTCAATGTGTTCATATCATAAATTACACTTCTCTTACCACCTTAAATTTCAGTACTTTTGAGTTTAGCTCGATTATTGTTTAAGTATATTCGTACTCATTGTTTAATAAAGCATTCATAGCACTCTTTTTAACTACAATACTTTGTATTGGTTTTACGAATCCATCTCAGGCTCAAAACAAGCTTGAGACAAAATCGGAAATCGTTTCTCCAAGTCAAAAATTGGATGACGCAAACAAGAAAGTAATATCCAGTCCGTCCGAAGCATTCGACTTGGCTGGAGAGGCTTTAGTATTAAG
>CBDUEX010000373.1:0-2317 GCA_965366305.1 uncultured Bacteroidia bacterium
ATGTTTGCAATAATCGCAGCTACACTTATCCGAACGTTTTTCATTGAAGCGTACCAAATCCCTACCTCTTCGATGGAAAAATCATTGTTACGCGGTGATTTTTTATTCGTTAGCAAGGCAAATTATGGTGCACGTGTTCCTATGACACCCATTTCGTTTCCATTTGTGCATCAAACACTTCCAGTTACCAATGGCAAAGCATATTCAGAAATATTGAAGCTTCCATTTTACCGATTACCGGGATTTCAAAATATTAAGAATTACGATGTTGTAGTGTTCAACTATCCCGGAGAATCAGAATATCCGGTAGACAAAAAAACGAATTACATTAAGCGTTGCATTGGGATACCTGGAGACGATATTTCTATTAAAGATGGCAAGGTTTATCTCAATGGTAAAAAAGCGAGAGTTGGCGTTCATGGTCAAACTTCTTACAATGTTCAAACCTCTGCAAACACCTATTTAAATCTCAAGTCGATGGATAAACTCAACATATCCGAAATTGATAAGGCATCTGCAGAAGGTAGCTATGAGATGCAATTGACACAAAAGAATCTTGCTGATTTAAAGGACATTCCTGGAATTGTGGATGTGGAGCCTATTATGGATCCATTTAGAGGAAAACTATTCCCTGTAAGCGACTTATTTAATTGGACAGTAGACAATTACGGACCAATTCATGTTCCTAAAAAGGGAGAAACCATTCCTTTAAACGAGAAGAATTACCAAATGTATAAAGAGGTAATTAAAATCTATGAGAACAATCCCGAGTTTAACCGCACCAGCGATGGTAAATTTAGAACTGCCGAAGGAGAAATTACGGAATACACTTTCAAAATGGATTATTATTTCATGATGGGTGATAACAGACATCATTCTGCTGACTCCCGATTTTGGGGATTTGTTCCAGAAGATCACGTAGTAGGGAAAGCGTTGTTTATTTGGATGAGTATCGAACCTGTCAATAACAACACCTTATTTACCAATTCAAATAAAAATACCTTCCAACGCATACGATGGAGTAGATTATTCAACAGAATCCATTAACATGAATAAGAACGATCTTAGAATTATTTTTCTAGGAAATCCTGAGTTTGCAAGATTTCATCTTGAACGAATTTTGGAAAATGGATACAACGTGGTTGCCGTAATTTCGGCACCAGATAAGCCTGCAGGTAGAGGAATGAAGGTGAATTCTACACCGGTAACCTTGTTTGCACGAGAAAAGAATATTCCTTGCTTGCAACCAAAGAACCTCAAGAATCCTGAGTTTATAGCCGAGTTAAAATCGTATCAAGCAGATTTACAAATTGTGATAGCATTTCGAATGCTCCCTGAAATGGTTTGGGACATGCCGAGAATGGGCACTTATAATTTACATGCCTCCTTACTTCCTGCATACCGAGGTGCAGCTCCCATTAATTGGGCAATAATTAATGGAGAGACTAAAACTGGTGTTAGTACATTTAAGCTCAAGCACGAAATTGACACTGGAGATTTATTGGTACAAAAAGAATGTGCCATCACTAAATCTGATAATGCAGGAAGTTTGCACGACAAACTAATGCATTTGGGTGCAGATGCCATGATTGAAACGCTAGACCAAGTAGTTTCTGGCTCAATTACAGAGATTCCTCAATCAAGCGATGCTACTCACAAAATCGCTCCAAAGTTATTTACAGAAAACACGGAAATCGATTGGAACAGAACAGGAGAAGAACTCTACAACTTTATTCGAGGATTATCGCCTTATCCTGTGGCTCACACCCGTTTTGATAACAAGAATTTAAAAGTATACGCTGCTGAAAACGAGACTGTTACGCACAATATCAAACCAGGAAGTTTTGCATCAGATAACAAGCATTACTTAAAAGTTGCAACACCAGATGGCTGGCTCAATTTACTGGATATTAAGCTCGAAGGAAAACGAAGAATGCTTATCAAAGATTTCCTAAATGGCTATGACATTAGTCATCTTAATCTCACAGTGTTGTAAATGTTCACATCGCGATTACTTGCGTCGTAACTTTGCAGGGTTGAAATCGCTTAAACTTCTCATATTGTTGGTTTGCTGGTATAGCAATACCTCATTTCAAGTATCTAACACATTGAGTGTTGAGATTCAGCCCAAAGAATTCGTAGAAGAAGAAAGCTTCACTCCTTTATTTTACAAAAAAGTAGAACTGTTTTTAGCAGAAAACAAAACGTACAAGCTAGATCTTGGGCAGTCATTTACGGCAGTTAAGATTAATCAACTAGACAGTGTGCTCTCAACTATTGCAGCAGAAACAGGCTTTGAAAAATTGACCTTTGGAAA
>CBDUEX010000374.1:0-2269 GCA_965366305.1 uncultured Bacteroidia bacterium
TCCCAATTAACGGATTAAATTCAATGGGCTCGAGCGGAGAAAGGATGTCTTTAATAGGCAGCGTATAAATGGACTTTCCTTCTTCTAATTCCGTCGCCATCTTCCTTAAATTCCCAGTAATTTGCATAAGGCACGAAGTTATAATTTTATCGGATTACTAATTGAAATAATACTTTTGCTACATGAAGAAATTGCTATTTCTGGCAGGTGCTATTGTGCTCATCTCATGGATTAATCCTAAACCAAAAAAGTTTCTTACAGTTTTCGAAACTTCAAATGGTACAAAATCAGCCGATTACTTTGAAGGAATGCAATGGTGGCAAAATTTTGCCCGTAAAAACAAGCAAGTGCAAATCCAAGAATATGGCACCACCGATGCTGGATATCCGTTACACACCATCACCTTATCAAAAAATGGAGAGCACCTTTCAGAATTAATCTCATCTAAAAAAACAACGCTGCTCATCAATAATGCTATTCATCCTGGAGAACCAGATGGTGTAGATGCAAGTATGATGCTCTTTAGAGATGTGTTAGCCAATCAACCTCAATTACTTGATAGTTGCAGCCTGGTGTGTATTCCGTATTACAACATTGGAGGTACACTAAATCGAAACAATGCAAGTAGGGCCAATCAGGAAGGTCCAGAGGAATATGGATTTAGAGGAAATGCTCAAAACCTAGATTTAAACCGAGATTTCGTAAAATGCGATAGTAGGAATGCAGAAAGCTTTGCCCAACTCCTACAGTTTACAGACCCCGACATGTATATTGAAACACATGTAAGCAATGGTGCCGATTATCAATACAACATCACCTATTTGAGCACGCAACCCGACAAACTGGGTTATGAAATGGGACCCTTTTTACGGAAAGATATTCTTCCAGAACTCAACAAAAAGATGAAAGCTCGAAATAACGAAATGGTTCCATATGTTAATCACTGGAGTGGACCATTAGATCAGTTCTACTCTACTTTTTATGATTCACCACGTTACAGCAGTGGATTAACTACCTTACACAACATCTTTGGTTTCATAACCGAAACTCACATGCTCAAATCATTTGACAAACGTGTTCAAGCTACGTATGATTACCTAATGAGTTCTTTAGAATACTGCAATGAAAATAGTTCAAAAATTCAAGCAGCCAGAAATGCTCAAAAACAGCTCATTTCTCAACAGCAAAGTATGCCCATCGACTGGGAAGTAGACAGATACAGTGTAGATCAACTTAACTTTAAAGGGTATGAATATGGCTATAAAAAAAGTGAAGTAACTGGAGAAGACAGATTGTATTACGATCAATCAAAACCCATCGAGAAATCCATGTTTTTTCTAGGATATATGGTAGAAACCAAACGCAGAAACAAGCCTTCTGCTTATATCTTAAGACGCGGCTTTACCGAAGTTGAAAATCGATTAAGGTGGAACGGAGTGCAATTAGAAGAGTTACAAAGTGATACGATTATCGAGGTAGTGTCCACACGTATACTAGATTATGAAACGTCCCCTACTCCTTATGAAAAGCATTACTTACATTTCAACACTAATTCTATAACTGATACTATAAAATGGCACTTTAGAAAAGGAGATTACCTTATTAGAACAGGTACTGATAAAGACCGGTTCTTGCTTGAAATGCTGGAGCCTAGTGCTCCAGATTCCTACTTCAATTGGAACTTCTTCGATGCTATCCTTCAACAAAAGGAACACTTTAGTTCCTATGTATTTGAAGACAAGGCGGCTCAAATGCTTAAAAGCAATCCTCAACTAAAGTCGGAACTTGAATTGGCTGTTGCACAGAATTCAGACTCAACAAACACATGGTCGGCTGCCGAGCAACTCAACTGGGTATACAAACACAGCCCACATTATGAAAAAGAACACATGAGATTGCCGGTATTTAAATTGTTCTGATAGTCATGTAACTCAAATCACATTCAAACATAAAGTTGGTTGCTAACTTTGCACTTACTAAGAAAAATATATCATGAAAAAATGTAATAAATATTTAATAAAACTCAAAGAATTATTCTTGCACTTTTATTTGGAGTGCTCTATTTCACTGGAACTGTAACAGGTACTATTGGCGGAATTTTATTAATACTAGGTGTGGTATTTTTGGCAACAAGTGTAATTAACTTTTGCCCGTTATATACCTTATTTGGTATCAACACATGTAAAACAAAAAATTAAAATATTAATGACAATACAAGATTTATTAAGGCAAGGAGCAACTATAGTTGATGTTAGAACTCCGGGCGAAT
>CBDUEX010000375.1:0-2260 GCA_965366305.1 uncultured Bacteroidia bacterium
CCGGACCATGACGGCAGGCTTGCCTATACAGATTTTCAAAAAGCATTTGAGCAAACCACCAGCGAAGTAGATCCAAGTACTATTAATCCAAAAATATTTGAACGATACAGAAATCATGCAGAAAGAGCGTCAAATTTAAAAGCCAGTCATTTCAAGTTTAAGGAAATGAAAAAATACGTCAAGGCTTTTGTTGAAATTTACAATAGGGCTTGGGAGCAACACGAATTTTTTATTCCCTTAACCGAAGAACGGGTAACCAAACTTTTTAAGGAGATGAAGCCGATATTAAGAGAAGATATTATGTGGTTTGTTTTTGATAATGATAAGCCGGTAGCATTTTACATCAGCATTATTGATGTCAATCAAATCTTTAAACATGTAAATGGCAACTTAAACTGGTGGGGAAAGCTAACGTTTTTGTATTACAGATGGAAGGTGAAAATAACACGAATACGGGGCGTTGTGTTTGGGGTAGTGCCCGAATATCAGAATAAAGGGGCATACAGTAGCATGTTAGTTAGCATGTACGATGTGGTGCTCAAGGATCCTTATCTAAAAACTACGGAGTTGTCGTGGATTGGCGATTATAACCCTAAAATGCATGCACTTTTTAGAAGCTTAAATGCCACTAAAACCAAGCTACATTTCACCTATAAAAAACTTTTGTAAAATAGTTTGTGTTAAATGTATAAAATTCTACATTTGCAGCCGCTTACGCGATATGATTCCTTAGCTCAGCTGGTAGAGCATTACACTTTTAATGTAGTGGTCCTGGGTTCGAGTCCCAGAGGGATCACCAGCACAATTCATAAAACCCTGTAGGTTAAGCACTTACAGGGTTTTTTTATGCCTTGGTAAAACATAGGTAAACACTCTAAATTATTTCTCAACATTTTAGGTCTTAAGTCTTTTTACAGTATTGATGTAACTTTGCCTAAAACGATCTGTATAGATCTATACAATTGTTAAAACCGTGAACATCAAAACACTACTAATAAAGCATTTTGACTCGAAGACAATTACATGGGATAAGATATTTAGTCTTAATCCTGGTACAGAAGATGTTTACGTTGGCTCAATTGCATCAAGTAATAAAGAAGGATTTGTACATTATGCAAATGTTGTTTTAAACTCTAGTTCTTTAGTTAGATATGGAGTAACAACCATAAGTGATCCAAGTATAGAAGAATGGTTGAGTGCTGTTAGAAACCACTTTGGAGAAGAATTTTATTTGCAAGTTGTTCCGCATTTCATTTCAGACCCAAATGCAAGAATTTGGTCGTATAGACTTAATGAGCAACATATATATGGGTCGTCACGTCTTGGAATTACAGAACGAAATTTGCCGATAGCAAGACAACCAATAAATGAGACAGAAGTAAATTATGTTTCTGCCAATGGTGATTCCTCTATGGTCTATTCATACGACGAAGGTGTGGAGATATTCTATAGGGGTGAGAAAAGATATGAGCTATCAAATCATCTCGGAAATGTTTTAGCAGTAATAACAGATAGACGTATCCAATCATGTGGAGCAGGGGAAGTGATGCATTATAATGCACAGATAGTTTCAGTTTCAGACTATTATCCTTTTGGGATGACAATAAAAGAACGTTCGTGGAAAGACTCTAGCTTTAATTATCGATTTGGATTTAACGGTCAAGAAGGTGATAAGGAGATAAATGGCGACGGTAACTCCTACGCCTTCAAGTACAGAATCCACGATCCTAGGTTGGGTAGGTTCTTAAGTTTCGATCCATTGGCAACAAAGTTTCCATATTACTCTGTGTATCAATTTGCTGGGAACAAACCAATTAGGTGTATTGATATTGAAGGTGCAGAGAATCTTGATTATAAGGAGACAAATAAGTACGGAGAGAAAAAGACACATTTAGTTAAAACGAATCAAACAGTTGTATATGAATATCATTGGGTTGAATACGTTTCGGTAGAAGTCAACCCTGCAGGACATGCAATTTCAGAGACCCTAAGTGAAGTTGAAATGTACAACTTTGCAATTAAGAGGCTTTTCGATCCAGGGTCAAACTTGATCTCAGAAGAGCAGTATTTGGACAAATCATTTTTAAAAATAGAAGAACAAGTACAATATTTCTTTGGGAATAATGTACCTACATATTCCACATCAAAGTATGCAACAGAAATTATATATTTCGAAGTAATTTCCGCAATTAGTTCAGGCGATGAAACTCAAAAATCTCAAGCTATTCAGCAAATTAAGAATAGCGACAATTTCTTATAT
>CBDUEX010000376.1:0-2258 GCA_965366305.1 uncultured Bacteroidia bacterium
CGTACAGAACTCTTTTTCTTTTCTCCATCTATAATGTCGTGTACCGGAGACATCATATGCCAAATTTCCTTTACAGCTGTATACAATATAAATACCCCACCAATTAGAACAATTAACGCGTGAAGATTAAAATGCCCCACTATTTTGCCTGTCCAATTGAAAGAAAACATATCCACTTGAACATAGGTTATTAAGTTTACTAGCCCGAATAGCAATACTATTCTAAGAAGTACTGCAACTCCAATACCCATCTTACGTACGTAGCTTTGACGTTCTAAAGGAGCTCGTTTTGATTCAAGCGAAATATAAAGTAGGTTATCAAAACCTAACACTGCTTGAAGCATCACAAGCATTAATAAAGTGGTAATGTTTTCTAAGGTAAATAAATCCATTGATCTTGTTTTTTAATCAATGCAATTTTCGTTAAATTTTCTTAAAATGACGAACCTAAGGGTAAGAAGACCTTATTTAATATGAATCTCGCTGTTTTACTTCTTCCGAGATTTCTTCAGAGGCTTCTAGAATACTGATATGAAGCCACTTGTCTTCAGCGATATCATATGAGCTGAATCGAATCAGGTTTTCTGTTTCTTCTGTGAAGTATTTGGTTTCACTATTCAAGTCTACAACATCTGATTTAATTGGTTTCTCAATTCTTGATATAAACATATTCCAATCAGATGCTTGTACTTTTTGAGGTGCTTGTGATGAATCCAGTTCAGAAATTGCCTCTGTTGCAAATGACTCAATTTGCTTCTTGAAGAGCTGATGAAACAATTTGTTGTTGTAGATTTCTGCACCGTAGATTTTACCATTTATAGCATACGCTATACCGATCACATTCTCTTTTTTGATGTTTTTTAATGCTTCTTGATATTCTTTTACTAATTCCAACATGTCTTCATTCTCGAGCGTCAACTGCAAACTAGAAGAGGATATATTATTTGTTACACCAATGTCTCTATCATATACCCGTGATAAATTGGAATTTAATTTAGTTTGTTGTTCGGTTACTTTATTCCATACGTACGATTGATTGCGATCCTTTTTAGCAGAAAGTTTTAAGTCTTTAGAAGACAATACTTTTTTAGATGTTTGAAACGCATAATCATCAGAACCATCAGCTCTATTTCCCCACCTTCCAGATTCCACACAAAAGCTTGAAACAGGATTGTTTAAGGAGCGAGGTTTAACGATTAAATCGTACTGCAGGGTGCGATCTTGTTTACCTCCTTTTACAATATCGCCCGATTGTAAATAAACATAGCTATCCGAATTATTATCTAAAATTAACTCACTTACATTACTGGTTTCTTTTAACTGAACTAAGTCCTTATCCATTGCTTCTTCAAGAGTAACGTAGTTCTTCATGTTGCTAAACTTTCCGATAATGGTTATTATTTCGAGGTTTTTGTAGCTAAACGATTCCCCAAGTTCAAAACTTGGAATGATATCATTTAAAATATCCGATGCTTTCGTGCGACTATTAAGAGCTGCGATTGACACCGTTCCTTCGAGTGGTGTGATGCTAGAAGAATTATTTATGGGATTTCTCGCAATTTTATAGAAGATAAAAAAACTAAAACATACGAGGATAACGGTAAAAATGAGGAGTTGTTTTCGGTTCATAACTATTGGCTATGAAGAATAACCCTTTTTGAATCTTGTTTAGTATATAACCCTCTTTACAAAAGATTAATTCCATAAAAAATCCGACAGGAGTACCGGTCGGATTTAACTATTTTAAAATCGTGAAGTGCTACTTCTTTGGAATATTAGCCATAATCGCTAATAAAAACTTCCAAAACTTAGCCGTAGATTGAATCCCACATCGTTCATCCGGACTATGAGCACCTTTTATTGTAGGCCCAAAGCTTATCATGTCTAAACCAGGATAACGTTCACCCAGCAAGCCACATTCCAGTCCGGCATGAATCGCCATCACTTTGGGAGAAGCTCCAAAAAGTTTTTCGTATTGGCTTACAAGTACATCCATAATTGCAGATTTTGGATTCGGTTCCCAACCTGGATAAGACCCAGCATGTTTTACTTCGCAACCCATTAAATGGAAAGGAGCCGCAACCGTATAAGCAACATTCATCTTACCGCTCTCAATAGAGCTTCTTTGCAAGCTTTGAGTTACAAATGAACCATCTCTTACAATTACACGAGCTAATGACGAAGAGGTTTCAACTAATCCCTCTATGGCTCTACTCATGGTAAAGACACCATTATGACAACCAAACAATGTGGTTGTA
>CBDUEX010000377.1:0-2241 GCA_965366305.1 uncultured Bacteroidia bacterium
AATTAAAGATGTTATTCCCATGTATTGGATCTTTTGTAGTTGAATTTACACGTTGGTAGTCGGCACTAATAACATAGTTAACCCTACTGATAAGAGAGCTATCGTAAGTAGAAACTCCTTTGCGAGTAAATGGTTGTTTCACATTCTGCACCATTTGAGCATTTAATTTTGTTATGATTGAAGTAGATAGTGGGTTGTGTTCAGCATTCAGTAATGAATTTGAAAACGAAAATGAATTCCCTCTTGTGTATTGAATAGAAGGTTCAAGTTTGAAAATTAAATTATGATTTGGTTTCCAATCCAGCTTTAAACTGGTATATACGTTATAATTTGCAGTGTTTTGTTTTGAACGAACTTTTTCAAAATTATGTTGATCAAAATTTACAGATGCGGGAAGTTCTGTTCCATTTGCAACCGTAGAAAAAGGTTGTTCTAAAAGTTTCAATTTATCTTCTTCTGACAACTGATACATAGCAATACTCGCTGGATTGGGATCTTTATTATATCCTAAGAATAAGGAATGCGTAAGTGCCAAAGAAGTGTATCCTTCAACAGTCTTTAACGGTTTATATAAAAATGTTTCTGCACCATTTTGGTGATAAGCATTAAACGGGCTGGAGGTTCTTAGCATAAACTTTCTTAAGCTAACAGTATCTAGGTTGGTTGAAGAGGTGTATTCTATTGCCCCTCCAATAAAATCACCATACATAGCCGGAACTCCAGAAGAGATTGCCCGTATTTGACCTACATTTAAGGTAGTTGGGGTAAAGGGACCAATTTGAGAAACATTGTCTTTTATTACTTGTGTTTGTTCTGGTCTAGCATCGGAAAACTGAATTCTGCCGTTTCGTTTGGTAAGTGCCGGATCTTGGAGTGCTCCCAATAAGTTAACATACGGACTATTTTCAATTTCTTCTTGTGTAACAGGTGGCTCTTCTAATTTAACGTGTCTCACAACAAACACATCCATTTTTTCCGACTCTGACACCAAGTTAATTGCTACAAACTTGCTTTCGTTGGGCTGAAGGTAAAAGCTTTGCTCAAGATTTTGATATCCTTCAAATTTTGCCTTTAATACGTATTTGCCTGCGGCTAAATC
Organism: uncultured Bacteroidia bacterium; assembly: GCA_965366305.1. Taxonomy (GTDB): domain Bacteria; phylum Bacteroidota; class Bacteroidia; order NS11-12g; family UBA9320; genus UBA9320. Next base: position 1,100 of record CBDUEX010000377.1, read on the forward strand.
TAGAAAGACATAATCCCCGTTTTCATCTGTAAAAAGGTTTCCGGCTATTACACCGTCTTTTAGTAATTGAATGAAACTTCCCGCAAGAGGCTCAGATGTTTTGATGTCTTTTACTGTTCCTCTTACATCAGAGAATTGGGCAATGACAAAAGTTGGAGTTAGAGCGAATAGAATGGCGATGAGTAAATATTTTCTTAGCATAATTATTAGATTTTACGCTAAGTTCCAACTTCAATTTTACATTATTGTGGGGAATTGACCATTGGAGATTTTCAACCCACCACAAGCAATTCTAATTGAGCAGTGTTTTTTGAAAAACAACAGAATTACCTAAAAACATTTCTGCTTCCTTTATAAATTCAGGAGTAATGTCTGATAAATGAAATTCATCTTCTTTATCCGTTTCGGAAAGATTCAAAAGCTCATTAGATTTTAAGTATTGCTCTACTGTTTCAGCAATAATTTTTGGAGTATGAAGCACCTTCAAGCTGTGATTGAAGTAAGACTCTATTTGCTTGTAAATTATTGGATAGTGGGTGCATGCCGGCACTATTAATTCACAATTTTTAAAATCATTAAAGTACTTCTGAAAAACTGGGAATAGTATATTTTCATCTAAAAACCCTTCTTCAATAAGAGGTACTAAAAGCGGTGTTGCTTTAGCAACTACATTGAGTTTTGGATTTCGAAGCTTTAATGCTTCATTGAACATACCAGAATTGATCGTTTTTCGAGTTCCAATGATGCCAATGTTTTCAAATTTCTGTTGTTTGGAGATAAGATCAACAATGGGGCTAATAACCTCCACTATTTGAGCACTTGTAAAAGGGATGTTTTTTGCATTATGAATCACCGTTGTTGCACTATTACATGCAACTACTACCATTTTGCAATTTCTACTTTTAAGAAAAGCTGTAATGCTTTCAACATACGAGATTAGAGCTACTTCACTCTTATCTCCATATGGCAAATGAGCAGTATCACCATAATAGATGAACTGCTCATTTGGAAGTGTTTTCTTCAAGGCTTTAAGAATGGTTAATCCTCCTAAGCCCGAATCAAATACGCCTATGGGTTGAGACGCTTTAATAATCGTTAATTTAAGCTTAATTTAGCTTTAACAGCTGTCATTAAGTCGTTTG
>CBDUEX010000378.1:0-2225 GCA_965366305.1 uncultured Bacteroidia bacterium
AAATGCACATTGGCTCCAGCATCCAAAGTAAAGCACCATTTAACCCCATCTTTTATTCTTTTATCCCATATTGCCTCAATGATTTTTAGGGTATTGGGTTTCATGAGGATAAAGTACGGATTGCTGCTCATCATCAAACTATGTAATGTAAGAGCCTCACTTTCAACTAATTGAATATAGCCATCCAAATCACCTTCCTTTAAAATTGATTGCAATTTTGTCATGTTTTCCTGGGCTTGATCGAATCGAGCTGATGCAAAAGGATGATCATCAATTAAGTTATGACCGACAGTACTACTAACCGTTTTCTGTCCTTTGTGAACTAATAAAATCGTATCACAGAAATCGTTAAAAACGGGATGAATATCGCTGTAAGGAATAGCAAATTCATCGCTGGACCCCTCAAAATCAGCATGTTTCCCCCATACTCCCATTGGTCCAAATACGGATCTACTTGCACTGCCACTTCCCAAACGAGCTAGGATTGAAGCTGTTTGGTTAAAATTCTCTTCAAGTAATAATCCTTTTTCACGAGCAATATCACAAATACAAAGTGCCAAGGCACTCATGCCACTGGCACTGCTTGCTATTCCACTGCTATGCGGAAAGCTATTGCTTGTTTCTATTAAATATTTTCCATCTAGAACAAACGGAAATATTGGTGCAATTCGCTCTAAAAACTTCTTGATTTTAGGTACAAAACTTGGTTCTTCATTTCCTTCTAGATGTACTTTAACATCGAGTTTCTCTCCTTCCCAAAATGTAAGCGTAGTTGAAGTTGCACAATTGTTAAGCGTGAAACTAATTGAAGCATTTGCCGGAAGCTGAACTCCAGTTGTTTTCTTACCCCAATATTTAACAAGAGCAATGTTTGAAGGACTTTTCCAAGAGGAAGAATAGGTTGTCATTATTTATGGGTACAAAAGTAGAAACACATTTAGGAATAAAAAGTTCCCGTCTTATTTAATCATTTCGGAATAAGTGAGAACTGTCGGATATCCTTTGTTATGAAAGTATGCCTTTGTATTTTCATCTCCACAGGCTAGAATAAAATCACCACCCCAAGCACCCAATGACTTTATCGCATACGGATAATCTGAGAAGAGTGTTTCTTTAACCGGTTTTTGATCTATTCGCTTTCCAATAAGTTGTTCATGTTCTGTTATAAGCAACTGAAATGCGTTAAAATCAGAACAAGCGATTAGCTCTTCGGTGATTTCAGAAATTCGCTGGATTGTCTGTTTATCCTTGGATTTTGACCGATAGGCTTTTATACCCTCTCGACTATTCATCTTTTTATTTAAGTGAACAAAGTAGAGTTGGTTTTTGAACGAGGGATTGTATACGTATCCTTCCCACATTTCTGGACTTCGATACAATATATCTCCACCAAGCATACCAACAGCAATGTCGTATCCACTGCCACCGAAGCTTGCAGCCGACAATTCAAAAGCATCCACTTGAGCCCATTTCGCAATATTACAAATGAGTGTGCTGCTACTCCCAAGACCCCAATCATTAGGAAAATCCATGGTAGATTTCACTTCATAGCTTCCATTAATCAAGAAATCAGGGTTTAACTCTTTGGCTTTATTTAAAATTTGGATGAGCTTTTCGTTGATAGGATTGATATCACAAGCATCAAAAAATTCAGGCTTTAAACTGCCTTTGGTATCTGAGCTAATCACATAGTTTTCAGAAAACCACAATTCACCTTCACTATCATACGACTGCCAAGTTAATGTGAAGGCTTCGTTGTTCAACTCTTCTCTAACTTCCAATTTCTGACCGTATTTTGTAGGCAATGCAAGCGACAAAGCAGCATCCAGAACAACATACTCGCCAGTAATTAATAATTTACCATGTGAAAAAAAGGTTTGCACGCTGCAATATTAGTTGATTGGATTCTTAGTTTCCTAGTACTTCCCCACCTCGAACTCTTTTAAATGCATCCACCACTTCTGCATGATGTGGCGTGTTTTTAATGAAATGTTTTACAATCATCTTTTTTTCTGCATCAGTAGCTTCCAATTGATTCAAAATATTGAGCAGGTGCATTTTCATGTGCCCTTGTTGGATGCCTGTAGTAGTTAAACTTCTCAATGCTGAAAAGTTTTGAGCTAACCCTACAGTGGCAGCAATTTTCATTAAATCGGCAGCACTTGGATTGCCCATCATTTCATGAGCAAGCTTTACCATTGGATGAAGTTTGGTAATTCCACCTA
>CBDUEX010000379.1:0-2213 GCA_965366305.1 uncultured Bacteroidia bacterium
CACATTCTTCTATGATAGGGGAAAGCTCTCTTTTTACGTACGACCGAACACTGTCTCTTACGAGCTTATGCTCTTCATTTAAGAGGTCATCGATGCCATAAAAATCAGGATGAGTAAATACATCTTTCCCTTTGTTGGCTTCTTTTAGATCATTTATTTGAGCGTCGGTCATGAGAATTTAAATATGTTTGCAAATGTAAAATATATACCCACAATAAGACAATGAGTAGAAGTTTAGAAACCACACTAAGTATTAACAATATCCGCGTTAAAGCATTTCATGGTTGGTATGCAGCTGAAAGAAAGCTAGGAGGGATGTATTCCATTTCCGTAAACGTGTATTCAAGTGTGGATGAAAATGAAAACTTTGAAGACTTAGATGCAAGCGTTAACTACGAAAACGTGTATGCCAATGTTGTGGAAATAATGAAACTCGAATTTAAACTAATTGAATCTTGCTGTAAAGCGATTCATGAAAATTTACAAACCTTAAAACCAAATGCAATTTGGGAGGTTACTATTGTTAAAGAAAACCCACCATTAAAATTTGTGGGATCAACCAGTTATACCATAAAAGGATGAGATTAGCTATTATAATTACGTGTGCACTATTTATCTTGGGATGCCAAACATCTCAAGAGTTTACATCGGTAGATCCATCTCCGCTTGCTTTTAAGTATGAAGCGGAAAGAATAAAAAGTCCGATTACAGGAGAAGTTCCAAATCAACTTCGATTTGAACATTTGCCAAAAGTGATGGGAGAAAATGTAAGAAATAAAACTAAAGTGTACCCTCACACTTGGCAGCCAGTTGATGATAAATTTGCAAATTTGAATGTCACTCAAATAGTGGCAGATCCTCAAGACCCAAGTTTATTTTATTTCTGTACTGGTGAAGGATGGGTAGGTACCGATGTTGCTCGTGGAGCTGGATTATGGAAGAGCACCGATGCAGGCAAAAGTTGGACAGCACTTACCTCTACTCAAATACCCGATTTTTATTTTTGCAACGACATGTTGGTTCATCCAATAACACGTGATGTATACGTAGCAACAATGACCAACGGTATACTTCGGTCAAAAGACCAAGGAGAAACATGGGAGCAAGTACTTGCTTCTGGATTAGGTTCAAAGAGTGGTGCTGCTGGAGATTTAGAGTTAACTGCAGATAATGATGTAGTTTGTGCTTTTGGCTTTTTCAATAACAATGATGGTGTCTATATTTCTTCAACAGGAGATGCCAACGATTGGCAACCGATTGTTAGTGGTTTACCTACTACAGATTTTGGAAGACTAGAAATAGCAACCGCACCTAGCAATTCAGAGGTTATATATGCTATTCCATTTCGATTTAGTGATCGATTGATTCATGGCATTTATAGAACAGCAGATAAAGGTGCCAATTGGGTAAAAGTTGCAAGTCCTGGTGACAATGATAGTATGGCAGCTCGACAAGGCTGGTATGATTTATCGTTAGCAGTTGATCCAAATGATGAAGATATTGCTGTTGCAGGTGGATTAAACGTTTGGAGAACTCAAGATGGTGGAAATTCATGGCAACAAATGTTCGAAGGTAGAAAGCGGAGAGTATCGCCTTTGCAGTATGTGCATGTAGATCAACACAATGCTATTTTTCAAAATTCTGATACCTTGTATTTAACCAATGATGGTGGAATTTATAGAACGGATAATTTTAAGGCCGACACACCCTTGTTTTACGATGTTAATTTGAACTACAATGTAACGCAATATTATTCATGTGATATCGCTCCGCAACCCGATAATAACTTGGTTCTTGGCGGAACACAAGACAATGGTTCTCATGCGTCAACGGATGATGGTATTTCTGAATTCAAACAGATATCTTGGGCGGATGGTAGCTTTTGTGCAATTGACCATGAAAATGGGGAGTATCTTTATACTACTACACAATTTGCACGAATTTATAGGACGTTTGAAGGTGATGCAGATACCATAACGAATAGTCAAATAAAAGATGGTGATGACGGCAATACGTTGTTCATTAATCCTATACACATGGATGTAAACAATCCTGAAATACTTTATCAAGCAACCAATACGGGATTGTGGGCATTGTTTAATTCGCGTACCGCAGGAAAAGATGATTGGGTGCAAGTATCAAACCGCTTTGGAACAATAACAGCATTAGCTACATCACGTGCGGTTAAAAATACTGTTTTTGTAGGTAGAACT
>CBDUEX010000380.1:0-2210 GCA_965366305.1 uncultured Bacteroidia bacterium
AAAAACAAAAAATTTCATTACGAGCTAGAAACTTAGATACCCCACCCATTAAGGTAAATGACAGTTTGGGAAATCCTATAAAGATTGGAGCAGTTGTAGTTTGGAAAGTTAAAGAAACATTTAGAGCTGCTTTTGATGTAGACAATTACCAAAGCTTTGTAAATATTCAAAGTGAAGCAGCCATCAGAAAGCTAGCAGGTCATTATCCTTACGATGATTTTGAAGATGAACACACTGGAGAAGTTAATCACCTAACACTTAGAAGTGGAGGAGCAGAAATAGACGAAAAACTAGAAGACGCTCTTACAAGAAGACTAGACATTGCAGGCATTGAAGTAATCGAAGCAAGAATAAGCTACTTGGCTTATTCTGAAGAAATTGCCAGTGCCATGTTGCAACGTCAGCAAGCTACAGCCATTATAGCAGCACGAAAGAAAATCGTTGAGGGTGCAGTTGGCATGGTAGACGATGCTTTAAAACAATTGAGTGCAAACAATATTGTAGTATTAGACGACGATAAAAAAGCAGCAATGGTTAGTAATTTACTAGTGGTACTTTGCTCAGACAAAGCCGCTAGTCCAATAGTTAATGCAGGTACACTTCACAATTAAATAATCTACTCATGAAAAGATATGTAATTATGAAAAAAGGTCTCTTCGAAAAATTTGAAGCATTTGAAGATCGAATTAGCAACAATCATGGATATGAAGCCATCAACATTTCAAATGATGGAGCAACTGTAATCGTTTTAATGAAAAAAATAAGCTAGCCAATGGCTAAAAAGAAAGCATTTGCATTACGAGTCGATGAAAAGATGTTAGCAGCTCTCGAAAAGTGGGCTGCTGACGAGTTTAGAAGCACCAATGGACAAATTGAGTATCTTCTAAGCGAAGCTTTGAAAAAAGCAAAGAGAGAGCCTAAAAAGGATAATAAATAATCAATCGCTCAATATCCTCTATTTCCCTTAGGGAACAACCCTTCTTGTCGTCCTTTTTTTCGTTTATTACGTTTCTTATCGTAACCTTCCATAGTGTCATCCAATGCTGCACAATGCTTTGCCTTGCAGGCAGGTAAAGTTGATATTAAAAAGAAACCAAGTAGTATGTATATGAAATTCTTTTTCACGTTGTACAAAAGTAACGTTAATTAGGTAGAACTTATTTTAACAAAAAAAGCCGAAGCATAAATGCCCCGGCTTTATATAATTATTGCTCTAAAATAATTATTTAGTCGCTTTTAAAGTAACATCAAACTCGATAGCATCATTGATTGCTTTGTCTTTAAGACCATCAAAAAATGAACTACTTCCATATCTAACATCCCATTGAGCTCTGTCAATTGAAAACTTAGAAGTTGCAGTTGCAGCATCTCCTTCTACTTGCCAGAAATATGGAATCGTAATTGATTTAGTAATTCCTTTAATAGTTAAATTTCCTGTTAAACTGTCTGCAGTACCACTCGCTACTTCAAAAGTTGCCTTTCCGTGATTTGCAACATCAAAGAAATCTGGAGAAGCTAAATGCCCAAGAAGTTTTCCTGTCATTTCCTCATCCATGCCATCTGTGTTCGTGATGGAAGTCATATCAATTTCGAAGTTTCCTGCGGTGATCATATTGTTCTCTGAACTTAATGATCCCGATGAAATTGCAATGGTTCCAGCATGACTATCTCCCGTAATCTTACTTCCTTTCCATACTACAGAACTTTCCGCTCCATTTACAGTAAAGGTTTCACTTGTTGCAGCAGCCTCAGCTACTTCTTGTTCTTCTCCAGCATCACTTGATGCACTCTTGCTGTTGCAAGCCATAAACATGGCTGCAATTCCAACGATTAAAAATACTTTTTTCATTTAAAATTTGATTTGTTTGTCTTGATTATATGTATAAACATACAATTTTAGAAATAGTTTTCGATTCTTAGGAATAATTTTTGCTCTACTTGCATAAACTTGCACTGAAATTACAATATGCGAATTCTTCTACCGGTTCTACTCCTCTTCATTGGCACCTCAATGTTCAGCCAAATCATTGTGGTAAACAAGGAACTACAGCCTATTAAGAACGTGCAGTTACTTGAAAACGATGTTGTGATTGGCATTTCGAACGAAGAAGGAAAAATTAATGTATCGGTTAAACAATTAGACAGTTTTCCCTGGTTGCTGTCTCACAAAGGATACTACGATAAAATTTTAACGGCTGAACTCTTAGAAG
>CBDUEX010000381.1:0-2206 GCA_965366305.1 uncultured Bacteroidia bacterium
CGTACTTCTTTACCTTCAGCTACTTCAGTTCCAAAACCAGCAGGTGTAAAAAAAGCAGGAATTCCGGCTCCAGCAGCTCTGCATCGTTCTGCCAAAGTACCTTGTGGAATTAGCTCTACTTCTAGTTCGCCAGAAAGTAATTGTCTTTCAAATTCTGCATTCTCACCCACATAAGATGAAATCATCTTCTTTACTTGCTTGCCTTGAAGCATTAATCCGATACCAAAATCATCCACTCCAGCATTGTTAGAAATGCATGTTAAATTTTTAATTTTTGACCGCACCAATGCGTTTATCGAATTCTCTGGAATACCACATAAACCAAAGCCTCCAAGCATTAAAGTCATGCCATCTTGGATGCCTTTGATGGCTTCATCTGCGTCTTGAACTACCTTATTCATCTTACTGTGCGAAGTTATATAATCCAAGGTGAGTAAAAAACTTTCTGAAAAATTATACATTTATGGACAATATATGACGATATTATTTCGTAATAGTCCTCCGAATTCAATATCTTTGACCTTAGGAAATTTGTCATGAATTTACAAAAAGCTACAACACTACTACTTCTCGTCTTTGGATTACTGATATCCCCGTTAGTAAAAGCCCAATATGGCAATCAATGGATAGATAACAGCCAATCTTATTATAAAATTGAGATCGGGAAGAATGGAGTCTACCAATTAAACTATACAAACTTGAGTGCCGCAGGCGTTCCTGTTGCCTCCATCAATCCAGAAAATCTTCAACTTTTCTTAAACGGTGAAGAGCAATATATTTATGTTGCTGGACAAGCAGATCAATCATTTGATGCTTCAGATTACATTGAATTTTACGGTAAGTACAACGATGGAAAATTAGATAAAGTTCTCTATCGAACACCAGGCGAACAACCTCACGAATACATGAGTTTGTATACCGACACCTCCAATTACTATTTAACTTGGACCACCAATACACCTGGAAAACGAATTTCAGACTTTTACAATTCAGATTATACAGGCAAAACTGTTGACCCATGGATATGGTATCATTCGCCTCGTGTTTTTAATACAGACGGAAGCTTAAATAGTGACGAATTTTATGACGGTAGTCCATACAATTCGCCAGGGTTTTATTCTGAATATACCGAAGGAGAAGGATGGTTCAGTTCGTACATTGCTGCAAGCAGAACCGCACTATTTGGTGTAAACACAGAACATTACAATTCCAGTGGACCAGCTCCTCAATATGAGTTTGCTGTGTATGGTAAGTCTAATCCAACCGGAGTTGGTGCGATTATTAATGGTATCAATCACGAAATACAAGTAAGCGTCAATAGCACTATTCTGTTGAGCCAAAAACACCAAGGATATACAAAAATTGTAAAATCTGGTACGTTGGCTTCTTCCCTAATGGGCAGTCCCACAACTGATTTCGATTTCCAGTCGATTTACCTTACCAAAGGACGCCATGCTGTTTCATATATTACGATTGACTATCCAAGGAATTTAACCATGAACAATACTTCTACTTTTGGTTGGAAGTACACTGGAACCAATGCGTACTTTGAATTCACTAATTATTTAGGAAGTGACCCATGGATATATGACTTAACCAATAACCGTAGAATTAAAGGTGATGTGGTAGGAACTACGCTTAAGTTTAACTGCTCTAGTGCTGGCGAAAAAGAACTTTTCATTACCGATCAAACGGCAAAAACTACCATCGCTGCTTCTAACATTAAGCTTAAAAACAATATTACACGAGTTGATTATTCTACTTCTAATTACAATTTCATTATAATCACTAACCCATTGCTCGCTAGCAGTGCTGCTGATTACAAAGCATACAGAGAAAGTCCAGAAGGAGGATCTTACAATGTTTTAATGGTTGAAACCCCAGATTTATACGAAAGCTTTTATTACGGTTACCATCACCCGATGGCATTGAAAAACTTTTGTAAGAATATTTACGATAATCAACCTACTCCTCCAACACACGTATTGTTGTTGGGTAAAGGACAGTCCTATAACTTGATGCGTTTTGAATATGAACGTAGACAATTTGAAGACCTTGTTCCAACATGGGGTATTCCTTCTTCCGACTATTTCTTTGTGACTGATTATACGTTAAATGATTTTAGTCCGGCAATGGCCATCGGTAGAGTACCTGCAAGGATCAATAGTCAGGTTCAAAACTATTTGTAAAAGCTTAAGTTGCACGA
>CBDUEX010000382.1:0-2165 GCA_965366305.1 uncultured Bacteroidia bacterium
CCAAAGGACTTCACGACGACGGTACTGGAAAAATCATCGGGAAAACAAAAGAACACATCCGACTAAATGTGAAACAAAGTCATGGTCAAATAGCTGCAGTTGGATTCGGTTTGGCAGACAAATTAGAAGACATTAAAAAAGCAGACTCTTTTGAAGCCTGCTTTCAGATTAATGAAAATATTTTTAATGGATATCGTAGCATTCAATTGATGCTAAAAGATATCCGTACTACCAACGGTATTTAATGTGTCTTCTTTTTGTTAGTGCAAAGTCAAAAGCAAGGTAACCTACTGCCGACATATTTTTTGCGTTTCCTAATCTATTGTCTTTATAAACATTCAAAAGACCGTAGTTAAGACGAGCACCTACTGATAATCTGTTAAGTGTTTCGCTAAATCCAAAATTCAATCCGAATCCTGCTGTAAGACCAAAGTCAATTGCTCTAGGAGTTAAATCTGACTCTGCAATTGGATCGTCTGCAGATTCCCATAATGCAAGAACAGTTGGATCTGCGAATGAACTTACAGAAAGTCCGTAAGAAACATAGGGTCCACCTTCAACAAAAAACGCTGAATTTGGTTGGCCCACTACATATGGAATTAATTCTTTCTTTCTAAAAGGCATGTTGTAATGCACAGTCAATGGAATTTGAACGTAAGTTCCTCCTCCATCAAAATAAATCATGTTATTGTCAACATCGTAAACGTTCGTAGGCACTTCGTAAGAACGTGTATCTAATAAGATATCACCTTCTAAAATCATGCGTTTCGAAATTTGATGTTTGTAGCCTAAACCACTGTTAATTGAAATTCCAGATTGAGCTCCGGTATATCCTGGGAATAAGGCAAGTCCACCTCCGCCTTTTAACGTTAACCAGTTTTGACCTTGAACAGAAGCAACTGAGAACGCAATGCTAAACAATACAAATAGTAATTTTTTCATCCTAAAAATTTTATAATTCGACAAATATACTTCAAAACGAATATTACTTATCCATTAGTGTGCTACTTTTGAACACATAATGAGACTGAGAGCTGAAAATCTTGTAAAACAGTATAAGAAACGTAAAGTAGTTAATCAGATGTCTCTAGAGGTAGAGCAGGGGGAGATTGTAGGTTTATTAGGACCTAACGGTGCTGGTAAAACCACAACTTTCTACATGGTGGTAGGCTTAATAAAGCCCGATGAAGGTCAAGTGTTTTTAGATGATGAAAACATTACCAAAAATGCGATGTACAAGCGTGCTCAAAAAGGGGTGGGTTATTTACCCCAAGAAGCATCTGTATTTCGTGATTTAACTGTAGAGGATAACATTCGAGCGGTGCTTGAAATGACCAATAAGCCTAAGCAAGAACAAATTGATAAAACGGAAACACTGATTGCCGAATTTGGATTGGAGAAAGTTCGAAAGAATTTGGGTAAGGTGCTAAGTGGGGGAGAAAGAAGAAGATGTGAAATTGCACGAGCATTGGCCTCAGATCCTAAGTTTATTTTATTAGATGAGCCTTTTGCCGGTGTTGACCCTATTGCAGTGGAAGACATCCAAGAAATTGTTAAAAAACTAGTCGATAAAAATATTGGCGTGCTTATCACCGATCACAATGTACACGAGACTTTAAATATTGTAGATCGGGCCTACTTGCTTTTTGAAGGAAGGTTACTTAAAAAAGGAACTGCCGAAGAATTAGCAGCAGATGAAATGGTGCGAACGGTTTATCTTGGAAAGAATTTCGAGTTGAGACCTTAAGCCAATTACTAGTTTCCGAAATACTCTTTTACCTTTTTCTGATAATATGGTTTTAACTCGGGCGATACCGTTTTAAGCAATTCTGATTCTTTCTGTTTCTCCTCTAAATATTTCTGAATGCTTGGAGGAATTGGACGCTCAATATCTTGGCCTTCATTGGAGCTGCGTTTATTGTCTTGCTCTTGTTCTCGTTCCGATTTTTCGTGCTCACTGAGCTTTATTTCAATTTGATTCAACTTTTTGAATGTCTCAGAATCTAACCGCTTGTAATACATGTCTTTTTCTAAGTCATCCATCATGTCTTGTGTTTTCTTGAGGTCACCCAAACTCCCGCCTTTCCCTTCTTTTTTCAACTCCCGTTCTAGGTCTTGCATTTGCTTGCGAATAGCGGCTTGTTGAGCTGCCATTTGAGCAAATT
>CBDUEX010000383.1:0-2151 GCA_965366305.1 uncultured Bacteroidia bacterium
TCTTGCCTTTGCTGGCAGTACCAGCTCCACATCCATCAACAAAAAACTGGTAGAATTTACTGGTAGCTTGTTCGCAGACCATCAATATGAGGTAGTTGACTTGAATGACTATGAGGTTCCGATATTTAGTTCCGATCGCGAAAAAGCGAATGGCATCCCAAAGGAAATATTGGCTTTTGCCGAGAAAATTGATGCTGCCGATCTACTCGTTATTTCATTGGCCGAACATAATGGTGCCTATTCTACAGCATTTAAGAACATTTTTGATTGGATCAGTAGAATAGAAAAAGACGTTTGGGCAAACAAGCCGATGTTTCTTTTAGCAACCTCACCTGGAGCTCGAGGCGGAGCTACCGTTCTTGAAATAGCGACCAACAAATTCAAGTTTATGAATCAGAACACCATTACCACTTTTTCGTTGCCTTCCTTTTACGACAATTTTAAAGACAACAAAATAATTGACGATCAACTCTTGCCTCAATTCAATAAATCATTAGAGACCTTTGAACTAGCACTTTAATATGAAGTTAAGTTATTATAAAATCGTTCAGCAAATCATTCGAAACGGGCACCGCATAACCGACGACGTAAGCCAACAGCTCAAAAAATATAATATTTCTGAACCACAATACAACGTACTTCGGGTCTTAAAAGGATCACAAGGCAAGCCGCTAAACTTACAAGACATTGCTTGTAAGATGATTCAAAAAAACAGCAATGTTACTCGCATCATCGACAAGCTCATAAATCAAAAGCTGGTGGAACGAAAAGAATGTTCCTCCAATCGCAGAAAAGTAGAAATTTCAATTACCAAAAAAGGCTTGGAACAATTAGCAATCTTTGATAGAGAAGTAGAAGCGATTCATACGGCATATTCAAACAATCTAAACACTCGAGAAATGAGTGAGTTAAGTATATTATTAGAAAAATTATTTAGAAATGAAAAACAGAACAATTAAACACATCATTCCAGCACAAAAAGTAAACATGGGAGGTCATTATTTAGACCAGCCCCTACCCGTTCAACAACTTGACATGCTCGATCCATTTCTGCTTATTCACCATTGGAAGAACAACTTGCCTGGAGGTCAGCGACCACAAGAAGCAGGTGTTGGTCCGCATCCCCATCGTGGATTCTCACCAGTAACCTTCGTATTTAAAGGCTCAGTGGAGCATCGTGATTCATTAGGACAAAGTGCCGTGGTACATGAAGGAGGAACGCAATGGATGTTTGCAGGGAGAGGAATAACCCACAGCGAACGATTTCCAAAAGAATTGGTTGAAAAAGGCGGAGAACTTGAGTTTATTCAGTTTTGGGTAAATGCTCCCGCAGCTCATAAAATGGAACAACCGTTTTACAAGCCCATCAGCAAGGAAGAAACACCTCTTGTAGAAGAAGATAAAAGCAAAATTTGGGTGGTAAGTGGTGAATTTAAAGGAATCACTGGAGCTGCTTCTACCTATTCTCCTCAATTACTACTAAGAGGACATTTAGGCATCCACGGAAAAGTAAATATTCCAATTCCTAAAACCTTTAATGCACTAATTTATGTCTTGGAAGGGTCCTTAAAAATTGATGGAAAGTCTGTTATGACAAAAGATATGGTTGTATTTGAAAACGATGGAGAAGAAATAACCATCGAAGCTACCGCAGATACCACTTACATTGTATTAAGTGGAGAACCCTTAAACGAGCCTGTTGCTAGTTATGGTCCGTTTGTAATGAACAACGAAACTCAACTAATGGAGGCCGTAAGAGATTCTCAAATGGGCAAAATGGGAGTTTTAATAGAAGAATTTTAATCTCATTCGTATAAAAGAGTAAATAAAGAATCATGAAAAAAGTAGAAGCAATATCCAACGAACAATTTGTTACTGAAATTACGGGTAACAATCATACCATTATCGCAGATGAACCAAAAGACATTGGTGGAAGTGACCTCGGCTTGCGTCCCACAGAATTACTGCATGCGGCACTAGCAAGTTGCAGTTCTATAACCATGCGTATGTATGCCAATAGAAAAGAATGGGATTTAGGAAAAATTCAAGTAGATGTAGAACGCATTGAAAATGAAGGCCAAGACCCTTTCTTAGCTAAAACGATAAAAATCGGAGGTGCAATGGACGAAAAGCAATTGGATCGATTAAAGT
>CBDUEX010000384.1:0-2149 GCA_965366305.1 uncultured Bacteroidia bacterium
CACCTGAGATAAAATATGGCGTATTGGGGTCAATCCCCATTAAAACATTTAAGCTAGCTTTTTGCTTCTCGATGTTGGTGATTAAAGATAAAATTGCCAAACTATCATTATTGAAATCAACCGTTGCACTCAATACATCCAACTTACTCTTGCTTCCATTTTCATTTGCTACGGTAGTCCGTTGCAGTCTATCTCGAGATATTTGAAGGTTATCATACGCTGCTTGCAAGTCCAATTTATTTTGTTGGATATCCAAGAATCTGTTTACTGCATCTAGCACTAAATTTTCACTCAATAGTTTAAATTGAATATCGGTGAGCTTCGATGAGTTTACCAATGCTTTGTAATTGTTTTCTCTGGTAAATCCGTTGAAAATGGAATAATTAACACCAATATTTGCTCCAACTCCTGTATTAACAGCTCCATTTACTTCCACAGGAGGTAGTCCACCTGCAAATTCTAAATTGGTGTTGTTGTTATTATAAGTGGCAGAACCATTTAAACTTACAGAAGGTAAATAACCAGCTTGCTCTTTAGTTGCTAGGTTACTGGCAACAACTGAATTGTTACTGGCTATTGCCAGGTCCAAATTGTTTTGCAATGTTCTACTTACAATATCTTCTAATTTAAGCTCTGTAATTTGAGCGTATCCAGTTGATGCAATTAGCATCAGATTGATGACAAGCAGTTTAATCTTCCAATTCATATTTCTCTGATTCCATTTCTTTTATTGAAGGTTCAACCTCTTCGGCACTTGGCATTACACCGCCGTTCCATAACCAAAAACCTCCACGTTTAAAATCATTCCATGCAGATAAAAATACGGGGAGTAAGATTAACGTTAATACAGTCGCAATACCAATTCCGTAGGCAACCGAAATTGCCATCGGTATTAAGAATTGTGCTTGGAAACTCTTTTCTAAAATAAGCGGTGCAAGTCCTGCTATGGTTGTTAAACTCGTTAAAAATATTGCTCTAAAACGCACATATCCTGCATTGAATACGGCTTCTTTAAACTCCATTCCTTCTTTTAAGAATCCATTCATTTTACCCACTAAAACCAAACTGTCATTTACAATAATTCCAATAAGTGCAACAACACCTAAAAAGCTTAAGATACTCATTTGTTGTCCATGGAAATAATGTCCCCAGGCAACACCAATTAAACTAAAAGGTACTAGCAAGAGCAGAATTATGACCGATTGAGCAAACGACCTAAAGGTAAAAGTAATTACAGCAATAATGCAAAATAAGACAAAAGGAAGAGCGAATTTGGCAGACTTTTGGGTCTTGTCTGCTTCTCTATTCTGACCTTCATAAAGTGGCGAGATGGTTTGATGCTTTACAAGAATTTCTGGAATAATTTCTTCTCTAATTTGTGCAATAACCGCCGGAGCAGATACTTGATTACTACTCACTTCTGCTTCAATAGTTACTTGTTTTTGCCCATCTAAATGATTGATGGCAACTACTCCTCGTTTAATTGAAAAATCTGCAAGTTCACGCAAGGGTATTTCCTTTCCATCTAACGTTCGAATACGAGTGTCTTCCAAATCATAGATTGAAGACCGTTGTTCATCGTCAAACCTTACCCATACTTTAATTTCATCTTTGCCTCGCTGCAATCGTTGAGCTTCGTAACCAAAATAGCCTTGGCGAATCTGATTCATTATTTGAGCTTCGTTGAGCCCTAGAATATAGGCGTTCTCTTTCAGTTTAAGATTGATTTCTCTTCTACCTTCTTGCACACTTTCAACCACATCTTTTAATTCTGGCAGCTCATCCATTTTGAGCTTTAACTCTGTTTTTGCTGCATCTAATTCTGCTTGATCATCTCCTTGAAAGGTAATGGAGACAGGCTTGCCAAAAGCACTGGCATTACCATAAGTAAGCTTATCTACATCATCCATCCGTCCCACTTTCTGTCTAAACAAGGAAGCCAATTCCATGCTGCTTACTGTGCGTTGTTCACTGCCTACTAAAATAGCATTTATGCTGCCCTCGTGGGTGTTTGGTCCAAGTTTTCGTTCAATATTGGAAATGACATTAACATCAGAACCTGATTCTTTTTTTAAGTCTTCATTTACTTCCCAAATGGCAACTTCTATTAATTCCAAGCGTTCATTAGTAATCGCTTCTCTTGTTACCG
>CBDUEX010000385.1:0-2143 GCA_965366305.1 uncultured Bacteroidia bacterium
GGCATTTTCAACTTCAAGAATTGGCATACCATAAATTGGGCTCGTTGGATCCGTTTTCGCTGCGGGATTAACAACATCATTGGCTCCCACCACTAAAACAATATCGGTTTGAGCGAATTCTGGATTAACATCTTCCATTTCTTTTAACTTGTCGTAATCTACATTACTTTCTGCAAGCAGTACATTCATGTGACCTGGCATACGTCCAGCAACTGGGTGAATTGCGTACGCTACTTCAACCCCTCTTTCTTCTAAGATTTGTTCTAATTCTTTAATCACGTGTTGTGCTTGAGCAACTGCCAAACCATATCCTGGTACAATTAAAATTTTCTTGCTGTAATTCATCTGAACAGCTAAATCACTTGGGGTTACTTCCTTAACATTCCCTTGAGGACCACTGCCAACAGCTGCCTCTGTTTCTCCGAAAGCTCCAAAGATTACATTGAATAGTGGACGGTTCATTGCCTTACACATTACTAATGTAAGCAATGTACCTGCTGAACCAACTAAGATTCCTCCTGTTAGCATTACTTGGTTTCCGTAAAGGAATCCTCCAAATGCTGCTGCTAAACCTGTAAATGAGTTTAGAAGTGATATAACTACAGGCATATCTGCCCCTCCAATTGGAATTACAAAAAGGATCCCGTAGATAATTGCTGCTGCAAATAATGCATAGAGGTGTCCTTCATTTCCTGTTCCAGACCAAACTATATATGCTCCATAAAGAAATAGTCCAATTAGTATTATCGTATTTAAGATGTTGTATTTAGGAAGGCGAATTGCGTTTCTTAATGTTCCATTCAATTTAGCCCAAGCAATCATACTTCCACTAAAGGAAACTGATCCGATTACCATTCCTGCTAAAATTACAGATGTACTCATAGGATCGCCCACATTGTGATGAAACTCAACTAGACCAATTAAAGCAGCACAGGCACCACCCATTCCGTTAAACAATGATACCAATTCGGGCATTTTAGTCATTTGAACACGCTTGGCTGTTAACCAACCTACAACTGTTCCAATGGCAATAGCTCCGAAAATTAATCCATAAATAATTGGGCTTACTTCTCCTTTATGAAATACAATGGCTGCAATTATTGCTCCCACCATTCCGGCAGCTGCTAATAAGTTACCGTTTCTTGCTGTTCTAGGGTTACTTAGCATTTTCAATCCCATTATAAATGAGATGGATGCTAGTAGATAGACGATATGTTTAAGTTCTACAATCATTATTTTTTCTTTTTAAACATTTCTAACATTCTATCTGTAACTACAAATCCACCTACTACATTGAGTGTTCCAAGGAATACTGCAATAAAGCCTAGTGTTAAGCCTAAATAATTATCTGGTTCTGTATTGAGCATCAATAAAATTGCTCCAACAATCACAACTCCGTGAATTGCGTTTGCTCCACTCATTAGAGGTGTATGAAGTACAGCAGGCACTTTGCCTATGACCTCCACTCCTACAAAAATCATTAAAATGACAATAAAGATGATGTCTTTATTCTCAGTAAAAAATTGTATAAAATCGTTCATATATTGGTTGTTTGTTCAAGGTTTAATTTCCAAGGGTTAAGGTTTATAATAAATTGTTAAGGTTTATTTGATGTTATCCTTTTCTTAATTGTTTGTCTTGATTTCGACATTATTCGAGTTACTTGTTCTGCCTCATCTAAAAGCTTTTCCGTGTCAACTTTGGATGAGAAAAAATTTCCATCGATTAACATCTCTAGCCAAAAACATGTTTCGTCTCCTTCTTCAATTGAAATACTCAATTTAGAATAAAACTCTTTATCTGATCTTGCAACACATGCTGATCGATAATTGGCAGCTACGCTAGATACTGATCGGCCTAATTGTTGCCCAATTATTCGTGTTGAATTTTTATTGTATGGAAGTTCATCGCATAGTTTTAATGTTTCAATTGCTAGCTTTTTCGTTCGCATTTTAAATTGTTTTACAAATTCATTTTCTTGTTTCATAGTCTTTTTATTAAACCTTAAAAAATAAACCTTGCACCTTTTTGTTTATTAAGTTTTCATTAACTGGTTGCTGCTAGTTTAGTGATTAATGTCACCACTGTAATCTCATCTTCCATGTCCCATTTAAAGTTACCGTCTTCTATTAAGTGGGTTAAA
>CBDUEX010000386.1:0-2142 GCA_965366305.1 uncultured Bacteroidia bacterium
TCACTAAAAAAAGAAACCTTTTGAGTTAGGTTGGTTGGAAACCTTTTTTTAGTAGCATCTAGTGATTCTACAATAAGACCGTTTGATCTTTTTCCAACTAATTTGTGTAGTCCAGGTTTTCCTGAAACAGATACGATTTCTGATAAGTACAATGCCATCTCTTATATTTGACTGCGAAAATATTTATTAATCTGATATACTTTGTAAGGTTTTATTCACTTTTCGTTTTACTACATACATTTAATATACATGCGAACAACAATTTTTACATTCATCATTGGCTTATTTCTTATTTCATGCACTTCTACCGAAGTAGATGAGCCACAGAAAAATACGGAAGAAACAAAATCAGCACCAGCTATCGTGCTAGAAAACATTTCGAAACCTGTAATTTTTGATTACACTAGCACAGGTTGTCCGGGTTGTGGAAGCTGGGGTGCTCCCGTTTTTGATATGTTTTCTGCAGAATTTAAATCAGACATAGTCCCGATTGCTGTGCATATCAAATATGGTGATCCAATGATAACTCCTGAAAGTGAGGCTATTGGTAACAACAGAACTGGTAGCAGATACACTCCTCAAATTTGGGTAGACTCCAAAAACGCTATGGTATTAAGTGGAACCAGTATTAATGGATCGGGGACTATTACAAATATTAGAAAGCAATTAAATGACAAAATAGCGACTGAACCTTCTGTAGCGTTAGGTGTTTCTCAATTAATAGATAATGACAAGCTTCTCGTTCGTTTTAAGTCTCAAACACTAAAAAAACTAGAAGGAGAATATTATCATAGCGTTCTTATTTTAGAAAATGACTTGATTCACCAGCAAAACGACGCTGCCTACAATCCGTTCATTCACCATCACGTGATAAGAACTAGTAGCAATGGAGCTTTTGGAAGGCAATATGAAATGTCTTTATTATCCGAAGGACAAACTTTTGAAGAAGAGTTGTCATTCGATATTGACCCAAGCTGGAATAAAGACAACCTCTATGTTGTAGGGTTAGTCTGGAAAAAAATTGGCCAAAACTATACGTTAGTCAACTCAAACGATAGTTTTATCAGAAAGCCATAAACTATTTGCCAATTTACTTCGTTATGAAGTTGGGTAAATTTGATTTAATTGGTTAGTTAGTAAAGGAGGTTAATATTTTTAGCCTCCTTTCTTTTTAGAAAAAATCTGGGTTATAAACTTGCCCGCAATCTCAGAAGCTTCGTTAATAAATCTTCTATTCTGTCTAAGGGCAGCATGTTAGCCCCATCACTTAGGGCTTCTTTAGGATTTGGATGTGTTTCAATAAACAGGCCATCTACACCAACTGCAACAGCTGCTTTTGCTAAGGGTTCAATTAATTCGGGTAAACCACCCGTAACTCCACTCCCATTATTGGGTTGTTGTAGCGAGTGAGTGCAGTCCATTACCACAGGATAACCCATTTGTTTCATCCAAATAAGATTTCTGTAGTCTACAATCATATCACCATAGCCAAACATATTACCACGTTCGGTTAACAACACATTTGTATTACCTGTTTCTACTACTTTATCTGCAGCAAACCGCATGGCTTCTGCCGCAGCAAACTGTCCTTTTTTAATGTTGACCACTTTCCCAGTTTTACCTGCTGCTTCTAATAATTCCGATTGTCTAAACAAGAATGCAGGAATCTGCAATACATCAACATATTCTGCTGCCATTGCTGCTTCTCTACTTTCGTGTATATCGGTAACTACTGGAACATCAAATTCACTTCTTACCTTTCCAAGCAATTTCAATGCTTTTTCATCTCCAATTCCTGTGAACGAAGAAGCTTTTGTTCGATTTGCTTTACGATACGATGCTTTAAACACGTAAGGTATTCCAAGCTTAGTCGTTAATTCTTTTAAGAATTCTGCAGTTTGTAATGTTATTGTTTCATTTTCAATAGCACAAGGCCCGGCAAGGAGAAAAAGCTTTTCTTTGCTAAATACATTAGCTAAGGTATTCTGTATAGTATTACTCAAAATATGAATTTAATGAGCGGCAAAGTTAAAATATTAAACATGCAAATTATCAGAATGGTAATTCTTGCTGCTATTGTTTTGATTAATGGTTCATTACATGCCCAAGTATTGCATCCTTATGTTAAAAATATGAATGCTA
>CBDUEX010000387.1:0-2136 GCA_965366305.1 uncultured Bacteroidia bacterium
TAAACTGAGGGGGATGGAGTAATGTTGAAGCTTGAAATTCATTCTTCTTGGATAGATGTTTTACATAAAGAATTGTCTTCGGAGTACTTTAAATCATTACTCAAATTCATAGAAGAACGTAAAAAAGAGGGAGCCGTTATTTATCCGTCAGAAAATCAAATTTTTCGTGCTTTTGAAGCTACACCTATTGACAAGGTAAAAGCGGTAATTCTTGGTCAAGACCCGTATCATGGAGAAGGAGAGGCTCATGGTCTTTGTTTTTCTGTTGCAGAAGGCAAACGCATTCCACCTTCGTTACGAAATATCTTTAAGGAATTAAAGTCTGATATTGGATGCGAAATTCCATCGAACGGTACACTCACAAAATGGTCTCAAGAAGGAGTGTTTTTATTAAACTCAATTTTAACTGTGGAACATAAAAGCCCAGCAAGTCATAAAGGAAAAGGTTGGGAAAGATTTACAGATGCTGTAATGCAAACAATTTCAGATCAAAAAGAGGGCGTGGTTTTTATACTTTGGGGTGCATACGCAAAGAGTAAAAAGGCATTAATCGACGAAGAGAAACATCTTGTGTTAGAAGCTCCTCATCCAGCTGCTGAAGTGTATGCCGGAGGGAAGGCAGGTTTTTTCGGAAGCAAGCCTTTCAGTAAAGCCAATGATTATTTAAAGCGTCCTATTAGTTGGAAGCTACTTTAACATTTCCACCTTCTCTACCTTGGTTACAAAGTATTTAGTTTCACCTAAGAATGGAACTTTAATGTACTTTTCATCATAATAAAGCTTTACGCGATAACCTCCATCAATGGCATTATCCAACGCGTCTAACACTTCTTGGTTTTCTCGTTTAACTGAAAAGTGCCATATACTTGAGGTGATGTCACCATCCATATCTCCGAAACCGCCGGTATTTAATTGGCCTTCATGGGTTTTAAAGATGTAGCCTTTCTTACTTATTTTTATTACCTCTCCAGCCCGTTTTCCATCACTAAAATTAGCATAGAGTGCAAATAGTACAATTAGGATTCCTGCGGTAATCGATAATCCAATAATCCATAGGAGTATTTTTTTAAGAAAGTTCATGTTTTAATTTTGATTAGTGCAAAGCTAGTACTTTCTTCCATTGCTTTCTAAAATGACCAGCAAACAACCGAGAGAATTTGATTAAGGATGCAGTTCCCACTTCTTGTGCAATTGAAGTTACCTGCTTATCAACTATGCCACACGGTACGATATGATTGAAGTAACTTAGGTCCGTCGTTACATTTAAAGCAAAGCCATGCATGCTTATGCCATCTTTTACACGAATTCCTATGGCTCCAATCTTTCGTTTTACTTCATCTTCTTTCCCTACCCAAATGCCGGTTAATCCATCAATTTGATACGCTGTAATTCCAAAATCATCGAGTGTGTTAATAATAGAAGACTCCAACGTTTCTACGTATTTTTTAACACCTACGCCATGCTTTTTAAGATTGAGAATTGGATACCCAACTAATTGGCCAGGTCCATGATAGGTAACGTCCCCGCCTCGTTCTGTTTCAAATACTTCAGCGTCTATAGAAGATAGAAATTCGTCAGAAACTAGCAAGTTGCTTTTATTTGCACTCTTACCAAAAGTGTAAACATGAGGATGTTCGCACATCACAATGGTATCTATGCCTTTGTCTAGCACATTGCTATGAATTTCTTCTTGAATTTTTAGGCCATACTTATAGCGTATTAGACCAATATTTTTGACTTTAAGTTTCATTTTTAATTCGACTTTTAACAAAGATTCCGAGGATATAAAATATTCCAATAAAACTTGCAATTCTGCCGATGTAATCTCCTAGTTTAGTATAAACAGTTAGCTTACCATGGTTGTTTGTTTCCACTTTCAGAACCGTTGGTTCCCACCACTTGGTTCGTTCCATTATCTTGCCTTTTCTGTCAATTCTGCAGCTGATGCCTGTATTTGCACTGCGAATTACCTCTCGTCGGTTTTCAATAGCTCTAAGAGACGCATAATACATGTGTTGTTTATAGCCATCTGTGTCTTTCCACCATCCATCGTTGGTTATAACCAATAAAATTTCAGCTCCTTTTAGAACGAATTCTGAGACATAACCTGGGAAAACACTTTCGTAACAAATTAAT
>CBDUEX010000388.1:0-2135 GCA_965366305.1 uncultured Bacteroidia bacterium
TAGTTCCTGCTTCTGGAAAAGCTTCTTCTGTTAATCCCTCTGCTCGTTTAATAATGTCACTAATCCTTTCGTTATTATCTAATAAGGCATAGATTCCTGGATACTTCACTTCTCCTTTTATGGTTACATACTGAATTTGCTCAAATTCTGGAGCACTTCGTATAACCACGTGGTCAAAAGGTTGCAACTGGATATCATTAACCAAATCCAATGGGTTTATGTTTCTATCTATAGTAACCGAATTGGATAATGTTACGGTAGGTTCATTATCAGTAATTTGCAAGCGATAAATGTCTATTTTATTTGTTGCAGCCTCCAATTTCAAACCACCACCTAAAACTATTAATTCTTTGAGTGCTATACCTTCCGTGTAAGGAAAAGTACCCGGTCGTCTTACAGCACCACTAATTTGAATTTCCTGCTCTTCGGAATATTGCATGTTGTCTGGAACAACTATTTTATCACCTGGAGAAAGTAAAATGTTATCTGAACTTGAAGGATCTTCAAATGCCTTTTTAAGGTTGACTATTTTATAGCCCGTATTGTTGGTATTGGAAACATCTTTTGAAACTACAAAACCAAAATCAGTTGCGGTAGATTTAAATCCTTTCGCTAAGAAAATCAAATCGTACAAGGTATAATTTTGACCAACACTCATGGTAAACTTTTGAGCATCTCTAACAGCTCCCGTTATTGATATTGAAAACGTATCTACAAACGATGATTTCAAAAAGAAACTTAATTCATCTAATTCCTGCAATTCTAAATCCGCACTTTTATTACCATTAAGAATTTGTTCAACATCAATTTTTACAAATTGAGCTGTACCGTCTTCATTGGTTCTTGTTAAATAAGCCACTTCCGCAAATGTTTCCTTTTCAAGCACGGCCTTTTCCATGGCAGTTGATATTCGATCACCTTCTAGTAATTCGTAGTTTCCTGCTCTTCTAACAGCACCTTTTACTGTATAGTAGTTGTTGCTATTGTAAGT
This sequence comes from uncultured Bacteroidia bacterium, assembly GCA_965366305.1. Classification (GTDB taxonomy): domain Bacteria; phylum Bacteroidota; class Bacteroidia; order NS11-12g; family UBA9320; genus UBA9320. The sequence continues at coordinate 992 of CBDUEX010000388.1, forward strand.
TGATTGATTAATAGTTACAAAGTCTTTGTTGGTTAGTTTTAAGTTTTTCGTGATTGCATCTTTTAAGCTGTAATCTCTTACCACAAGTTTTTCACCTTCCCTCGTCTTCAATTGCACCGTTTGAATAATATCAGCACCATCAATGTTTCCAACTATTCGCATTAAATCATTAAAATGCTCTTTCTCTTTAAGCTCGTAGGTCCACGCTCCATCTTTAAAAGCATTTCCTTTAGTGGCTACTATCTTTTCAATTTTAGGCAAGAATATAACATCACCACTTGCTAAGCCTAGTTTACCTGAACGCTCTGGATTGGACAAATAATCGTAGAAATCTACTATTCGCTCCTTACCATTGTTGATTACCTTAATGTTACGAATACTTCCATTCTTGTTTGGTCCTCCAGCAACAATTAATGCATTAAAAACATTGTTCAATGCAGAAATCGTATAACTACCCGGGTTATTCACTTCTCCATAGATGTTTACGTTGATAGTTCTTGCAGACTCGAGACTTACATTAAACTGATCTTTTTGAAATCTGTAAGCCAGAGCAAAGCGTTTACTCAGTAATTCTTTTGCACTATTAAAGTCAACACCTCTTAAATAAATTTTATACAAACCAGAAGGACGAATGAAACCATCCTCTTCAATTTCGTAAAGCAAGTCTGCTTGTGAAGTTCCAAAAATATTGATGGCCAGCTTATCCCCGGCATCCAACACATAGTTTCCAGGAACGGCATTTGATTTTACATTGGTATAATGTTCGATGGATTGATTAAAGAATAAGTGATGCCCATACATATAGTCCTTTGGATTGATTGGCTCCACTTCTACTTCCTCTTGTTTTGGCTTCTCCTCCTCTTTCTTTGGTTCGGGTTTCTCTTTTGGTTGTTCTACCTCAGTTTCAGCGTTTGTCTTTTTGGAGCCTCGTTCCATTTCAATTTCACGTATTGCTTGTTGAATTTGAAATTCGATGGTGCTTAATTGACTGGGCTGTAAATTATCTAAATCAATTCCTTTTTGAAGTAATTTAGCTTTAATTTCTTCTTCAGAGATGTCCTTTTGGCTAAGAACTTGTTCCGCTTTTTCTTTGTCAGCTGGATTGACAGTTTGAGCAAATGATGCTAAACCGCAAACGCTAAAA
>CBDUEX010000389.1:0-2126 GCA_965366305.1 uncultured Bacteroidia bacterium
ATACGAGATATCTTCAAAATCTGTTTTGGAAACAGTAGCTAGCTTTAATGCAAGCTTTGAAGGTGAGTAAGAACCATCAGCCTCTAATTTAGGTCTGGTAGTAATGTATAATGCAACAAACGCAAGTATTACAATACTTGCTAATCCTATTAATATTTTTTTGATCATGATTTTTTATTATTTAGTATAGGCTATGCTATTTTTATTATTATTTTTCCTTTTGCTCTGCCTGTTGCAAGATGTTCAAATGCCGCAATACTCTCATCAAATTGATAGACCTTATCAACGATGGGTTTGATTTTTCCATCTTCCATGAGTGATTTGATCTCATTTAAATGACCTCCGTTTGGGTGCATAAAAATGAATTTGTATTCAGCGTTCTTATCATTGCTCAGTTTGGCTATAGCTTCTGGTAATTTGTATTCTAACATGCCAAACATTTTTGCACTTGCCTCATCCATTGGCCCAACAACACTCACTACTTTGCCTCCTTGTTTTACAACCTCAAAAGCTTCTGAAGTATAATGTTGTCCTAGTGTATCAAACACAATATCAGCATCTTTTACAATAGTCTTATAATCTTGTTTTTTATAATCAATTACGCGGTCAGCACCAAGTTCTTTTACCCATTGCACATTGCTTGTGCTTGTTGTAGTATAAACATAAGCCCCTTTAGATTTAGCATACTGAATTGCAAAGCTTCCTACTCCACCAGAACCAGCATGAATTAAAACTTTGTCGTCTTTCTTTATACCGGCATATTCTAGCGATTGTAAGGCTGTTAAACCAGCAAGAGGAATACCTGCTGCTTCTTCAAATGAAAGATTTCCAGGTTTTTTTGAGACAGCTGCACTTGAAACAGCAACATATTCTGCAATTGTACCCATTTGTTCTTGAGGCACACGGCTATAAACAAGGTCTCCAATTTTAAAATTGGTAACTTCATTTCCTATTTCTACCACAGTTCCACTTACGTCGTAAGCTATACTGCTTGGAAGTGGAATAGGAAGCAAGCCTTGAAGGTTTCCAAGTACAATACTCTTGTCTATTGGGTTAATGGCTGCCGCCTTCACTTCGATTAGAACATCAGAAGCTTGGAAAGTTGGTTTACTTACTTCATTAAAGGCTAAACTGTCTTTAATCTCACCGTATTTTACGAGCTGGAGTGCTTTCATTTTGTATCTATTTAACTGTTATTAATTATTTGATACAAATGTAAGACGAGGGTTTTGGTCAAAAATTGACCTATGATAAGAAAGCTATTTTTTTGCTCTTTCTACACGAATTCGGCTCAAGCTTTCTTGTGTAATTCCCAAATAAGATGCAATATGAAAATTGCGTGTGTGTTGTTCCATGTTGGGATATTGCTCCAAAAACAAATCATACCGTTCAGAGGCAGTTAATTGAAGCTGATTCAAGATTCGTTTATGTAAAGTAACTACATGTCGTTCAAGATTTTTTCGCTGAAAAGCTTCAAATTCAGGGAATAAGGAGTGAATGTCGTCTAATCGTTTGGCATTAAACTCTATAACACTAGAGTTTGTTAAACATTCGATGGTTAGGCTTGCAGCTTCATTGCTATGAATTGCAATGTAATCACTGATCCACCAATTTTTTATTGCGAATTGCAAGGTGTGTTCTTTCCCATTTTTATCTGTGCAAAATGACCTCAAGCATCCATTGGTAACAAAATAGATTTTGTCTACGGTTTGTCCTTCACGAATTAAGGTAGAACCTTTTGGAAAAGTTTTCTCTTTTGAAATGGAATAAAGATAGTCTTCCGCCTTGGGGCTAAGCGTAATAGTACTTTTTATTTTAGTGATTAATTCTTCCAATCATTCAATGATAGCGAATCTTACTTGCAACGCTTGAAAATCTTATTCCAAATTCAGAAAAGCCAAGTCGTTATTAACGTAGATTATTTTAACAGATTCATCTTGAGCAAGTTGGCTGTTGTTTTGAACAAATTTAATAAATCGTTTGCTTTGTCTTCCCATCATTCTGCTCCAATGCACAATTACCAAGTAGTCTGTATTTTGATAAGAAAGCGAATCACTTGTGGTTAGGTTATGGATGTAATTGAAATGAATGTTCAACGGCAAGAGACTATCGAGAGGAGCTTGTTG
>CBDUEX010000390.1:0-2113 GCA_965366305.1 uncultured Bacteroidia bacterium
GAAACCCTTGCCATATAAAAGCATCAAAGGGCTAGAACATCTCGACAAGGTAATAACCATTGATCAATCGCCAATTGGCAGAACTCCACGGAGTAATCCTGCAACTTACGTTGGATTCTTTTCAGACATTCGAAACCTGTATTCTGAAATAGGAGAAGCTAAAATTCGAGGATACAAGCCCGGGAGATTTAGTTTCAATGTAAAAGGTGGAAGATGCGAAACATGTAGAGGTGGTGGACAGCGAATTATTGAAATGAATTTCTTACCTGATGTTTTGGTGGAATGTGAAACCTGTCTAGGGAAACGTTATAACAGAGAAACATTAGAGATTCGCTATAAGAACAAAAGCATTAGTGATGTATTGGACATGACGGTTGAAGAAGCAGAAGAGTTCTTTGAAGCGGTTCCAAGCATCTATCGAAAGATAAAAGCATTGAACGATGTTGGCTTGGGCTACATTACCTTGGGGCAAAGTAGTACAACCATCAGTGGTGGAGAAGCTCAGCGTGTTAAATTGGCCAGTGAGTTAGGCAAAATTAGTACGGGAAATACATTTTATATCCTAGACGAACCTACTACAGGACTTCATTTTGAAGACATTAATCAACTTCTTGGAGTGCTTCAAGATTTAGTTGAATTAGGCAATACGGTTTTGGTAATAGAACACAATCTTGATGTGGTTAAAGTTGCCGATTGGATTATTGATTTGGGTCCAGAAGGCGGACATGGTGGTGGAGAGATTCTAGTAACCGGAACGCCAGAACAAATAGTTGAAAAGCAAATTGGTCATACCGCAAAATTTTTAGCAGGGGAACTGTTGGTTCCGATTGAGCAAGCTTAAAGTTATCGTCCCAATAGGTAATCTTGAACAGCAGGTTTAACTGCTGCATATTCTAGTAATTCGACATCGTCAAAATCCAATTTCCCTTTGTCATCAGTTTTGGCAATTCTATTTGTAACAGTCAAATAACTATCATCTCCATCGATATGAAATAGTGTGAGAAAGCTATGATTACCTTGTGGATTTGCTTCAATAATGTTTTCGAAAGGAGTAATATCATCAGAAACTAAGCCGGTTATAATTGGATTAATGTCATCAATAAAACCAAATATTTTAGTTGGTTTTTCTTCGTTCCATTCATTCAAAGATTCACTAAATGGACTACCTGCAGTTTTAAATGAAAAAAGAACTGTTGCTCCAAGTATTAGGATAAATTCGATGATCCAAATAATAGTTAAGAATGTTCCACTTACAACGTTGCCCTTAAAACCCCAAGTGCCATATTGATTGATTTCGCCGATGATTGCAAATAATTCTGAAGGATGAGTAATAAGACCAATTAGTTGATCCAGTTTAACATTGCTTACAGCAACACCAATACGATCGTTGCCAATGGTATCAGAGATATTCAAAACAAGATCTACCCATGCCGCCCAATGGAAGTACATGGCACATAACCCGCCGAAAATTCCAAAAGCTATTGCAATGGGGATGTTTCTTACTTTTCCTTTCTTTATTGGTCCCCAACTAATGATTCTTCCTATTAAAAAACCAAGTCCGCCAGCAATGATAAAGTTGAAATAAATTAGAGGGATATACCAAATTGCATAGGCGTATAATAGACCAAGAATTGGAAAGATAACCAATGAAACTACAATTAAAAAAATGATAGAGATCGGTGAAAATTGACCTGAGGGTTTATAAAAAGAGAGCATGGATTTAGATTAATTGGGTTAATCAAAATTATAAATATTTAACAAAAATCAAAGTTTTACTTATAAAAAAAACTGCCGTTACGTCACTCCGTTTTTTTGGCGTGATAATTTCAATTACTACGTCATGAGTAAGAAAGTATCCTTTGCTTGGGCATTCAAAGAATTTATATGGCCACGAAGAAATATTCTGTTGGTAGGTTTAGTTTTAATTGTAATTCGAAGTCTGTCAGGCTTAATATTACCTTATGAAAGTAAAACCCTTTTAGACGAGGTTGTTCCCAACGGAAGCCAAAGTGATTTGTACGCCATTATTGGTTTTGTATGTGCTGCAATTTTGGTGCAAGCGGTATCTTCTTTTGCCTTAACCAGACTGTTAAGTGTAGAAGCACAACACCTT
>CBDUEX010000391.1:0-2109 GCA_965366305.1 uncultured Bacteroidia bacterium
ATTGCAACGGCTGTTCGGTATATGCAGCACGACCGAAACAATGTGCCAGTTATAAGTGTGATCTTTTAAAATCTGTAGAAGAAAGAAAGCTTGGTTATGATGCTGCCATTAACGTCACTGAAACAGTGAAACAGCTCAAGAAGGCGATTGAAAAGAATGACGCATTTATTGAGATTGAATTACAATCGAAATCCTTTTACTTTAAGATGATTGAAATGAAAAAGTTGTTTCAAGATAATATGGATGCCTATTCTTTAACATCAAACCAAGGAGTGTTACAATCCGACCTCAACCAACTTGATCATTTGTTATCTACCAAATTTGGGGTATCTATAAATTGAGAAGAAACATTTTTAGATTTAAAATGTGCTTAACACATCACTTCTCCTCTCCCAATAAAAACGATTTTTGAAACGCTTCTAAGTTACCATCCATTACTGCTTGAACATTGCTTGTTTCGCAGCCTGTGCGAACGTCCTTAACCAGTTTGTATGGGTGCATCACGTAGTTTCTAATCTGGCTACCCCACTCTATCTTCATCTTTCCGTTTTCAATCTCTGCACGTGCATCATTTTGCTTTCGAAGCTCTATGTCGTACAACTGAGATTTCAGCATTTTCATTGCTTCTTCTTTATTGGCTAATTGAGAACGAGCTTGTGAACAAACTACCATTATTCCAGTAGGCTTATGTGTTAATTGCACCTTGGTTTCCACCTTATTTACATTCTGTCCTCCTGCTCCTCCACTTCGTGAAGTTTGCATGTCAATATCTCCCCAGTTCAATTCAATATCGATACTATCATCCACCACCGGATATACATATGCACTCGCAAATGAAGTATGTCGCTTAGCATTGCTGTCAAATGGAGAAATCCGTACCAAACGATGTACACCGTTTTCGCCTTTTAAATAACCAAAAGCAAATTCGCCTTCAATTAATATTCTGCACGACTTTATTCCAGCTACATCACCATCCACTTGGTCGGTAATGGTTACTTTATACCCGTTGTTTTCGCCCCACATTACGTACATGCGTACCAACATCGATGCCCAATCGCAACTTTCTGTTCCGCCAGCACCAGCGTTAATCTCTACGATAGCATCCAATTGGTCTTCTTCACCGCTAAGCATGTTTTTAAATTCCAAGTCTTCGAGTTTGAGCAAAGCGGCTTGGTATTTTTGCTCCATCTCTTCGTCAACATCTTCTCCCATTTCTTTAAATTCAAGCAAAACTTCAATTTCTTCCACAGCAGAATTAATCGTTGCCCAGGCATCGGTCCAGATTTTCTTCTTCTTGATGTTTTTTAAGTGTATTTCTGCTTGTTTTGGATTGTCCCAAAAAGCGGGGTCGTGTGTTTGTTGCTCTTCGTCTTCAATAAGAGCGAGATTTTTAACTACCTCAAAGATAGTCCGCCAGCTTAGCTGTACGGCCTTTTATCTCATTAAACTGATCTGATGTCATTTGGGTGGCGAATATAGAAAAGTCAATTTAAAATTTACCAATCTAAGATTTATGGTTAAACAATTTATAATTGAGCTTCTAAGTTGATAACTAGCGTGTCGGTCTGAGTGAAATTTCGATAGAAATTTTTTAGCGAAGAGCGAATAAGCTTCTTTTCCTATTTGGCTTAACACAAAAAGAAAGTAAAATTGTTCTTACCTCTTTTTGCCTTGTCGCTAAAAAAAAAGACCGATTGACAATGCAATCGGTCTTAACGTTTTTTCAAGAATGATATCTATTAAAATGCATAATGCACCCCAACAAATCCCATTGCATTTTTATTTCTAAATCGGTCGTTTTTGACTTCACCATACTGCCATTCGTTGCTAGTAGTATATTCGGTGAACACAAAACTTAACCCAGCATCTACTCCAAAGTTATCGGTAATGTCGAAACTCGCATAAAAGCTTGAATTTAAACTACCTAAGTCATTATCGCCAACCAGCAAGGCATTTAACGTGGTAGGTTCTGCACTTGGTGATGTAGGTGGTTGTAGGTAATTAACCTGTTGATGATTTTCACCTTGTGTTAATGGCACATCTTTTTGCTCAGCTCCAAAACTTACTCCAGTTAAGTCAATATCGAATCCTATAGCTATTCTTTTAGTG
>CBDUEX010000392.1:0-2104 GCA_965366305.1 uncultured Bacteroidia bacterium
TTGAGGCTTTGGAAAACAATCAATTAAACGACGACTTAAAAGAAGCTGTTAATATTTGGAAAAGTGAATATGGAGAAGCAGATGTAGAAGATAAAAAAGCAAGAGTAAACGAAAAAGTTGCAAAAGCAATCTTGTGGAATCTTGTAGCTGTTTCAAGAATGACCAACAACATCGAAGATGCAAAAACGTATTTGGCGGCTATTGAAGAAATGAAACAAAACTATACAGACAAAACATGGGTGAAGGATTACACCGAAAAAATAGAAGAGAGTGAGAAACGTTTAACTGCAAACGGATTGTTATAAGAATCCTCTTCTAATTAGAATATTGAATGGTCGAGAGTTATCTCGGCCATTTTTTTTTACATGCTAAAATTCGCTTTCTTTGCAGCCCTTTAAAAATCAAAAAATATGAATTTCGATGTAATAGTAATAGGAAGTGGTCCTGGTGGTTATGTGGCTGCAATTAGAGCAGCACAACTTGGTTTAAAAACTGCTGTAGTTGAGAAAGCTGAACTTGGTGGAGTTTGCCTTAACTGGGGATGTATCCCAACCAAAGCATTATTGAAATCTGCTCAAGTTTTCGAATATATCAACCACGCAAGTGATTACGGAATAACGGTTTCGGGTGCAAAGCACGATTTTAATGCGGTAATTAAAAGAAGTCGTGATGTGGCAGATGGAATGAGTAAAGGAATTCAATTTTTAATGAAGAAAAATAAAATTGAGGTACTTACAGGATTCGGAAAACTAATTGCAAAAGGCCAAGTAAGTGTAGATAACAATGGCAAGAAAGAATCTCATTCTGCAAAGCATATTATTTTAGCAACAGGAGCTAGAGAAAGACAATTGCCGAACTTGCCTATTGATGGAGAAAAGATAATTGGATATCATGAAGCATTGGTTTTACCAAAACAACCTAAGAAAATGGTAGTAGTTGGTAGTGGTGCAATTGGTGTGGAGTTTGCATACTTCTACAGTGCCATGGGTACAGAGGTAACTGTGGTTGAATTTATGCCAAACATTGTTCCGAATGAAGATGTAGATGTTTCTAAAGAATTAGCTAAGATCTACAAGAAAAAAGGAATTAATGTAATGACCAATAGTTCTGTTGAAAGTGTAGATACTAAAGGAAAGAACTGTAAAGTAAAGGTTAAAACTGCGAAAGGAGAAGAAATCATCGAATGTGATGTTGTTCTATCTGCAGTGGGCATCCAAACGAATATTGAAAATATTGGGCTAGAAAGCGTAGGAATAAAAACGGAGAAAGGACAGGTATTAGTTGATGAGTTTTATCAAACGAATGTACCTGGAATTTATGCGATAGGTGATATTGTTCCGGGTCCGGCATTAGCTCACGTTGCGAGTGCAGAAGGAATTATATGTGTAGAGAAAATTGCAGGAATGGATGTGGAAGGCTTGGATTACGGTAACATTCCAGGATGTACGTACACATGGCCAGAAATAGCATCGGTTGGATACACAGAAGCAAAAGCAAAAGAAGCAGGTTACGATCTTAAAGTTGGGAAGTTTCCATTTTCAGCGAGTGGAAAAGCCAGTGCTGCTGGAGCAAAAGAAGGGTTTGTAAAAGTGATTTTTGATGCGAAATATGGTGAGTTTTTAGGAGCTCACATGATAGGAGCAAACGTAACTGAAATGATTGCCGAAGTAGTAGCAGCAAGAAAGCTGGAAACTACGGGTCATTCCATGATAAAAACGGTGCATCCGCATCCAACAATGAGTGAAGCCATTATGGAGGCATGTGCAGCAGCATATGGAGAAGTAATTCATCTCTAAAATGAATATAAAAATGATAGAAAGCCTTCAAGAAATTGGAGGCTTTTTTTATTAAACAAACATCTGCATCATCTGAAGCTTTTTCTGATTTCTGCTGGTTCGTAAATAATAGCTTACTAAAACAGAAAGAATGAGCACAATTGCAATTGTAAAAATCCACCAATCAAAATGTCTTGGGACATAGGTCAAGGATAAATTGACAATGTTTTCCCTAGGTTGAAAAGCTACACTTTCTAACAAGTAGGAAATGTAATCCCATGTAAAGGAAATGATGCTGACGATAGCGGCTAATATCAATAAAATCCATT
>CBDUEX010000393.1:0-2102 GCA_965366305.1 uncultured Bacteroidia bacterium
TTTGTTACAGGAAATTCACTCAGAAGATTTGGATGGACTCCAACAGCGATGATAACTCCTTTGATATTGCTAGTAACAAGCGTGGCATTTTTTGGACTTTTCTTTTTGAAGGACCATCTAGGTGGAATATCTATGGCAATATTTGGAATGAGCCCTCTCGCACTTGTCGTATTTGCCGGCTCATTGCAAAATATAATGTGTAGAGGAGCAAAATACACGGTGTTCGATGAAACCAAAGAAATAGCCTTTGTTCCTTTATCTGATGAGTATAAAATCAAAGGAAAAGCTGCAATTGACGGTGTTTGCAATCGATTTGGAAAATCTGGAGGATCTATGATTCACCAGAGTCTGCTTCTGTATTTTGTGACTTTTTCTGCTTCTGCGCCCTATGTTGCAGCGATACTGCTAGTGATTATTTCTTTTTGGGCAGTTGCTGTTAAGTTTTTAGGTGTTGAATTCAACAATTTGTCTTCCGAATTAGGGGTGCAAACTGTGTCTAGCTTAGACCAGAAAAGTAAAAATAATGCGGTTTCCGGAGATGTTGTTTTAGCAGAACAACAAGCTGTTTAATACTGAACATTCTCTATGGAAAAGAATTATAGTTTATGTTATTATATTTCTTTCAAATAGAGAGAAATTAGAAAACTCTCATTAATAGATAATAAGGTAGAAAGTCTTGGAAAATCAGACCCTATCCCAGGAGTTTGGGACAATACGCTCATTTCTTTGGCCAATTCGTAGTAATGAAACACGCAAAATTCTTCCTATGCTGTTAATGATGTTTCTCATCTGTTTTAACTACAGCATTCTTCGATGTATCAAGGATTCCGTTGTTGTGACGGCTTCAAGTGCTGAAGTCTTACCTTTTATTAAGGTTTGGGCTGTATTGCCAATGGCTGTTATTTTAACCCTTTTATTTACTAGACTCAGTACCCGATACAGTCAGGAAAGAGTCTTTTATATGATGATAACGGGATTTTTGGCTTTTTATGCACTATTTGCCTTTGTCATCTATCCGAATAGCGATTTATTTCATCCTCATGCAATGGCTGATTCGTTTCAGGAATCATTGCCTAGAGGTTTTTTAGGGTTAGTGTCGATGTTTCGTTACTGGACATTTACTTTATTCTATGTGTTAGCCGAATTGTGGAGTAGCATCGTTCTTACTGTGCTCTTTTGGGGTTTTGCTAATGAAATCACTAAAGTAAGTGAAGCAAAGCGTTTTTATGCTGTGTTGACAATAGGCTCTAATATCGCAGCTACAGTTGCCGGTCAAGCAGCAAACTCGTTTTCTGTAGGTGGTGTCTATAATACATCATTGCCGTTCGGTTCAAGTGCATTTGAACAGACGTTAATGATTTCGATTTCTGTGATTATCTGCACAGGGATTATCACGATGTTGATCTTTCGTTGGATGAATAAAAACGTTTTGAATGATCCGCAATTCGATGATTTACATTTCACTCGTTTTCAGATAAGGAATAAGAAAAAAATGTCTATGAAGGAAAGTTTCTCTTTTCTTTCCAACTCCAAGTATCTTGTTTGCATTGCTGTAATGGTCATTGGCTACAACCTAGTTATCAATATGGTTGAAGTAGTGTGGAAAAACCAGCTTAGAGAAGTTTATTCTTCGCCTTCAGACTACTATCGTTTTATGAACAATTTGACGACTGCATTTGGTTTGGTTTCAACTATCACGGCTTTATTTTTACCAAGAATCATTAACAAATTCGGATGGACTTCTACAGCATTGATCACGCCGATGATTATGCTTGTCACAAGTCTTGGATTTTTTGCCTTCCTGCTATTTGGTAACCAATTGGGCGGGGTATGGCTTGCATCTTTTGGTATGTCTCCAGTGATGCTTGTTGTGTTGTTTGGAGCGATGCAAAACTGTTTAAGCAAGGCGGCTAAGTATTCGATTTTTGATACAACAAAAGAAATGTCGTTTATTCCTCTAGACCACGAAGTAAAACTTAAAGGTAAAGCCGCCATTGATGGAGTTGGATCTCGTTTTGGCAAGTCTGGAGGTTCGTTTATACACCAGGGTTTACTAATGGTCTTTGGAAGCTTGAGTGGAAGTGCCCCTTATGTTGCTACAA
>CBDUEX010000394.1:0-2096 GCA_965366305.1 uncultured Bacteroidia bacterium
AAAGTTGATGGCAGTGCCCGAAAAGTAAGTATTTCAGTAACTGCTGGTGGCAGAAACATGGGCACCACCGAATACCGTGTTCGAAATGTACCAGAGCCCAATGGGCAAGTTGGGGGAATCGCTAAAAATACATTTTTAGTTAGCAAGGCTCAATTGTGTGCACAAACCAGAATATTGGCATCGCTTGGAGCAGATTTCGCCTATGATATGCGATGGGATGTGTTGAGTTATAAATTCATTTATGACCCAAGACGCGGCGACCCTCGCCAAATCAGTGTTTCTGGAAGCAGCATACCTTCTAATGTTCGAAGCACAATTTGCAATGCCAGTGCAGGAGATCGCATAATAATAGAACAGGCAATAGCGAAGGATTCACAGTATGGAATTCGTAAAAAACTGCCACCGATTGTTCTAACAATCCGTTAAGAATATCCAAAAAGAGAAAACTGATAATCATAATGACTTTCTAAGTATTCATTACATGGTGTAAGGTAGTTAGAAAGTCATTTTTAATTACTCCTATTTTCTATCTTCAAGGAGTGGTTATTTTTGTGCACTAAGCACAATAATCATTTGATGACAAAATACATTCCTTCACTCCTACTCAGTCTAATTTTTCTAGCTACTTCTTTTATCAGTTTTGGACAATTGAAAAGCTACAAAACCATGATGTTAGATAACAATTACAATTTTTATGAAGTTGTGGAAGTAGCTGACAAGTATTTTGAAGTCCATGGAACCGGAAAAGGAAGTGGTTATAAGGGATATCAACGTTGGAAAAACGAAAATGAAAGTAAATACTACCCAACAGGTGTAAGAAACAATGTGGATCATTATGCACCATTCAAAGCGTATCAAGAAATCTTAAGCGGTATTCCTGATGTTAGAAATAAGGGTCAGTTTGATGACGGATGGGAAGAATTAGGACCTTGGGATGCAAATAATATCACCAGGCACTATTCCCCGGGAATCGGCCGAGTAGAAACATTTTGGGTTAACCCAAATAATTCAGATCACATCTTTTTAGGTTCTAGAAGTGGTGGCTTTTGGAAAACTGCAGATGGTGGCACCAATTGGAAAAACACTACAGATTTCTTGGTGGCATCTGGAGTACGTTCTATAGCGGTAAATCCTTTTAATATTGAGGAAATACTTATTTCTGTACAACAAGGAGGTAATGGCTATACTCATGGCATCTATCGATCTACCGATGGTGGTGAGAATTGGAATGTGTCAAAATTCAACCCAACAATATTAAATTGGGGTGGATTGGGAGATAACGAGCAAATATTTAAAATCGCATATCACCCAACCAAAGAAAATCAAATTTTTATTGGAACAACAAAAGGACTTTATGTCTCCAATGACAATTTAGAATCATGGAAGCTTGAACTTGGAAGTTGGACAATAGATGTTGACTTTCACCCAACAGATACCAACATAATATATGCCTACCGATACACAACCAGTGATGTTGACTACATTAAAATATCCACTGATGGAGGAGTAACTTTTTCTTCATCTGCCAAAATTGAAGGGAATAACGAAGCAAAAGGCTTTATCGCAGTTAGTGCTGCACAACCAGATTATGTATATTTTGCTTCTACAAATGGACTTTGGAAATCAACCGATAAAGGGGCAACATTCACATTTTTAACTAACCCGGATGAATCTTGTGAAGGTCTTGCAGTTTCTGACATTGATACCAACTTTATTATTTATGGCTATGTTGACACCCATGCAAGTGAAGACGGAGGATATTCCTTTCTCCAAAAAACAAGATGGTCGAAACAAGATTCAGCTTATGTGCATGCAGACATTAGAACCGCGGAGTGTATTAATGGAGTATTCTATTTAGGTACAGACGGTTATTTAGCTAAAAGTGAAGACAATGGAACTACGTGGACTACATTAAACGATGGAACTTCAATTCGAGAGTTTTATGCCGTTGGATTGAGTCAATCTAACAACAATGTTCATATGGCGGGTTCTCAAGACAATGGTACCAGCATTTTAAACGAAAATGGATGGATTGAATGGAACGGTGGTGATGGACTGGAAGCATTGATTCAACCCTTAAATGACCAATGGATGTT
>CBDUEX010000395.1:0-2081 GCA_965366305.1 uncultured Bacteroidia bacterium
TCTTTGTCGATGGAGAAACTCCATACCAATAATCCGTTGCTAATATCCAGGCCAATTATTCGAGTGGTACTCGTTCCAATGTATAAAACACCATTTTCTATGGTAGGAGAGCTATATAAAGCTACAGAGTTTCCACCATTACCATCCGTATCATAATTCCATATTTCATTACCCGAAGTAGCATTTAATGCATATACCTTTCCACTTCGCGAACCAAAATAAACTACTCCATCCTTAACGAGTGGGCTATAAGAAGAAGCAAGCAGAGCCTTGCTCCAAATAAGAGAGCCATCGGATGCATTAAGAGCACAAATCTCTCTATTGCCATTGATCATATAAAATATTCCATTTTCAAAGGAAGGTGCGTTTGAAAAAATACCATTACCGGGATCAGTTTTCCAAATAACTTCTCCAGTAACACTATTCATAGCATAAAAATTATGATCTGCTCCAGAAAAATAGGCTGTGTTATTTAGGCTTACTTGTGAATTGCAAATTGTAATTGGAGATGAAAGATCGATGGTATTATTATCAATCGTAAGATTTACATCATCATTGGAACTGAAGCTGCTAATATCCCAAGCAGTAAGTTTTAATTGGCTATTCCCGGGACAGTAATATGCTGACAATTCAAACTGTCCGTTAGCGTCAAGAATTGCTCCTAACGTTCTAAAATTGCCAATGGATCCCATTACATAGCCGTTGGTAATTGGGGTATTGTCGCAATCAACCACCGAACCAGTTACTTTCAATTTTGGAGGACAAGTTTCTAGTTTGTCGAGTGTTTCACTGTTTCCCCCAGTTGTAATAGTTCCAAGTGCAGTGTTACAATTGTTTTGACCATAGCTTTGAACGAGACGGATGTCTATTTTGGCATTGCAAGGAACCGCAGCTCTATAGGTACCAGCACTATTCGTGTATATTATACCGCTTGCCGACTGATCTTCTTGTCTCACCATCATTAACATGGCATTTTTTAGTTTCTCATTACCACACCCTAATGTTTGTGAAATAAGTACGCTACATTCAAAAATATCGATGTTCCATGGAGAAAAATGTGAGACTTCGCCCTCATAATTATTTCCGTTTCGAGTGGCAATACCTTCTTCGTTCCAAATTCCAACTTCTTCATCAAAAGACCACAATGGCATGGTTGCTGTTGCCGTAGCTTGTAGAGCTGGAAGAATGGGGAATTTTAAACTTGCCTTCTTTCCAGCAGCAACCTCTAGTTTACTTCCTGTATTGTCTAATAGCTCGATGTTAGCCATGGCATATGAGCGAAGAATACCATCTTCGCCACCGCTATTTATAGCTTCAAGCCCACCTGGTATTTCAAGTAAAAATGCGTCGGCCGTTGGGTCAAATACATATGCCGCTACCGACACTGTTCCTGAGTAACCATTGGCAATTGCATTAGCCGGAAGACTTACTTCTAGTCCTTCAGTAGTGGTTACCGTTCCTCCAGAAGATGCGTTGAAACTGCCAACAATATTTATAGGCAACATCATAATTACTGCCGAAGTTACTTCGTTGGCAAATGGCATTATATTACGGCCACTTTTAAAATAACCAGCTTTAGAAGCCGCTATAAAAACACGTCCTTCTGAAACTCCGATATTGTTAAACGTGAAAACTCCATTTTGATCTGATGTGCGAGTTTCAGAACCAATTTGAAGCAATACTCCCGCTACTGGATCTCCAATTTTATCAACCACCTGACCTGTGATAGTAGTTCCAATGTTAGCGTTTTGAACAGAGTCGCTAACATTATATTTTTCACACGAAACGTTAGTAAAGATCAAAGCAAGAAAGGCTAGAATTATAAAGGGATATTTCATGGGGGTAACGATTTAGGTATAGTAACAAAGTTAAAAAAAACGAGATATCTATTTAAACTTAGTTTAAAAGTTTAAATTATTGAATTTGATTTTTAAAAAAAATACTCCATAGCAATAATTTGTCGATTAGAGCTTCTGATGTGTTTTTTATGATTTCCTAATGCATATCCAGCAAACCTGTGTCTACTTCTATGCTACCCTACAAATTAACTACTATCCTTTAGTAAACGGGTTGATAATAAT
>CBDUEX010000396.1:0-2076 GCA_965366305.1 uncultured Bacteroidia bacterium
TCAAACAGAAACGTTTACTTGGGAACCAAAACAAGTAGGTGTATGGCCATTCTACTGTACTGATTTCTGTTCTGCTCTTCACCAAGAAATGCAAGGTTATGTTAGGGTTTCTCCTGATGGATCAAGTGTTCCTTTAAAATGGTCTTTAGGCGAGAATATCGAGTAATAGAATTAATGTTAATTTAATGAGGTGAATTCCTCAATAAGGGGAGCGGATTTCATCGCTCCCCCTTTTTTTGAAAATAGTATAATAAAGATGAAAAAATCAAAGCTTTTGATGCTTGTAGGTGTTGTTTTACTTGCAGGTTTATTTGTACTTCCTTTATGGAATATTACCCTAGAAGCTCCGCAATATCCAGAGCCTATCGGTTTTAATATTCATATCAACAAACTAGCTGATATGAATGACAACGATATTAAAAATATTAATATCATGAACCACTATGTTGGAATGAAAGAGATACCAGAAACTCTTCCTGAATTTGCATTATTCCCATATGTGGTTGTAGGTGCAATCCTTCTTGGATTGATTATCGGATTTAAGCTCAATTATAAGTGGTATTTAGTATGGTTTATATTGATGTGTGTTCTTGGTTTTTTAGGCATGTATGACTTCTACCTTTGGGAGTATGACTACGGACACAGTTTAAGTGATAAAGCAGCAATTCAATTTAAAAACCCAGACGGAACACCGATGGCCTACCAGCCACCGTTGTTTGGTACTAAAACAATATTAAACTTTGTTGCACATTCATACCCAAGAAGTGGTGCATATTTATTGTTTACGGGAATGATACTCTCGGTTGTTGCATTTTTTGTTGGACGTAAAGAAGCAGTAGCATGAAATATAGTTTATTAATCACACTGGCACTCTTCCTTTTTTCTTGTAGTGTAGAACCTCAAGAAATTAACTATGGCCAAGATGCATGTAGTTACTGCAAAATGAATATTGTAGACCAACAACACGCAGCAGAATTGGTAACAAAAAAAGGCAAGGTTTTTAAGTATGATGCAATTGAATGCATGATCAATGATAAAGAGAATAACAACGTAGATAATGTTGGATTATATCTTGTAATGGACTACAACAATCCAAATACTTTTATACCTGCTGAGGAATCCAGTTTCTTAATTAGCGAAAATGTTCCGAGCCCTATGGGAGGGAATTTGTCGGCATTCAATTCTAAAGAAGAAGCGGAAAAAGTTCGAGAAAAACAGTCTGGAACTGTTTATACGTGGAGTTCTGTTAAAAAACAATTTGAACACTAATAATTATTGAAAATAAAAATGAAGCTCATTCTTGTTCTATTACTCATTACTTTAATTGGTTCAACTAATAGTTTATTTGCTAAAACAATAAGTGTTTGTAGTACATGTGATTTCAGTTCAATTCAGGTAGCAATTAACAATGCTTCAGAAAATGATACGGTCTTGCTTCAAAAAGGAATATTTAAAGAGTTCAACATAACCATTGATAAGCCTTTGGTTTTACTTGGCACTAAAAACACTAAAATTGATGCAATGGGAGAGGGATATGGCATAATAATTACGGCAGATAATGTAACGCTCGATCAAATCAATATTACAAATATCGGGCAGAGCTACACCAAAGATTTTGCCGCTATATACCTTTCAAAAGTTAAAAATTTTAAAATTATTCGTTCTACGTTATCCAATGTATTTTTCGGTATGTTAATTGAAAAATCTAACGATGGAATTATAGAAAATAATCATATATCAGGTGAGTCAACTACCGAAGCATCTTCCGGAAATGGAATTCATATGTGGAATTGTTCCAACGTTCAAATACGAAACAACGAGTTGAACGGCTTAAGAGATGGAATCTATTTTGAATTTGTGACTAAAAGTGTGGTTACGAATAATAACAGTCATCATAATTTGAGATACGGCTTGCATTTTATGTTTTCGAACAACGACGAATATCACCACAATACATTTAAAAGTAATGGGGCTGGGGTTGCAGTAATGTTTTCGAAGTATATTATTATGACGAATAACACCTTTACGGAAAACTGGGGTGCTGCGTCTTATGGGCTCTTATTAAAAGAAATATAT
>CBDUEX010000397.1:0-2074 GCA_965366305.1 uncultured Bacteroidia bacterium
GAATAAGGAAATCATTATCATTTCCAAAGATCAAGCCTATAATCATTTTGCGGGAAACACCCTACAATTGCAAAATGCAAAAGGAAAAAAATTCTTAGTGATGTCTAAAGAAGCTAGCGATAATCTTACCGCAGAACAAAAAGACATCATTCAAAACAAGCATGCCAATGAAATTATTGCAGCTCCTATTCATACCATTGAAAAAATTGGTGGTGGAAGTGCACGATGCATGATGGCAGAAATATTTTACAACTAAAGCATTATGAATATTGAAACCGTACTTTCTCCCAAAACGTTCTATCAAATAGAAAACATTGAGACTAAAGTAGTAGTGGTGATCGATATTCTTAGAGCAACATCTACTATCACTACTATTTTACACAACGGAGCCGCAGCAGTAATTCCGGTGATGGAAGAAGCTCAAGCACTGGAGTATAAAAACAAAGGGTATCTAGTGGGTGGAGAACGTGGAGGAGAAACGATTCCGGGTTTTGATTTTGGAAATTCTCCTTTTCACTATAAAAAAGAACTAGTTGCTGACCAAGAAGTAGTGCTTACCACTACCAACGGAACTAAAATTATTGAAATGGCTTCTAATGCAAAGCAAATTGTAGTAGGTAGCTTTTTAAACCTCAAAAAGGTAGTTGATCATCTCAAAAAACAAAAATCGGATGTGGTGCTGTTTTGTGCAGGTTGGAAAGATCGGGTAAACATTGAAGATAGTTTATTCGCAGGTGCAATTGCTGAGCAGTTTGAGGATGCACAATGTAACGATGCTACGTTGCTTGCTAAGGATGCGTACAATGCTTCCAAATCGAACCTGTTTGGAGCTTTAGAAAAATCAAATCACTTTCAACGACTTGCTAGCAAAGGCGTTACCAAAGACATTGCATACTGTTGTGAGGTTGATGTGATTGATATTTTACCTGTTCTAGAAGGCAGTAAAATCGTAATTTCCTAACACGGAATCTTATCTACTCTTCGTTGGTGTCTTCCACCTTCGTAGTCTTCATCTAAGTAAGTTTGAAAAACTGCCAATGCTTCCTCCTCAGTTAAGAATCGTGCAGGCAAACAAATGATATTTGCGTTGTTGTGTTGTTTTATCAATGCAGCTACTTCCTTATTCCATGCTAATCCAGCTCGAATGCCTTGGTGCTTATTTGCCGTCATGCAAACGCCATTGGCACTTCCACAAATGAGCACACCAAAATCTGCTTTGCCTGATTCTACATCATTTGCAACCGGATGCACATAATCTGGATAATCAACAGAATCGCTTCCATCGGTACCGTGATTAATAAAATTAAACTGAGCAGAATACTCATCGATAATACGCTCTTTTAAATCTGTTCCTGCGTGGTCGTTTCCTATGGCTATGGTTTGTTTACTCATCTTTTGGTTGTGGGTTTACTTTTCGTGCTATTATTATTCCAACTTCATATAACATCATAATTGGAATACTTAAAATTATTTGACTTGCGATATCGGGTGGAGTTATAATAGCTGATACTACTAGAATAACTACCAAGGCCACTTTTCGGTATTGTTTAAGCGTTTCGGCTGTTACCAGGCCTACTTTAGCTAACAGATAAATAACCAATGGCAATTCAAATATTAGCCCTGCTCCCACAGTTAACATAGAAACGATGCTAACCACAGAACTTACTGTAAATTCTTTTTGGATGATGGTACTTAACGTGTAATTCCCCAGAAAATTAATACTGATAGGCGTTAGAATAAAATATCCAAACGCGATTCCTATGAAAAACATCAACGAACCAAAGAATATGGCCAAGCCCGAATAGCGTTTCTCTGTTGATTTTAAAGCTGGTTTTACAAAGCGATAGATCTCATACAAAATGTATGGTAGAGCAAGTATTAAGCCCCCTAACAATGCTATCATCATGTGCTGAAAGAACTGCTCTTGCACTTTTACAGTTTTTACCACAAACTCCATTTCATCGATGCAAATTTTATCGTTTCCGTAAAGCCATTGCGACAGTTCGCAAATCTTTCTAAATGTCCAAAAATTGGCCTGTGTTGGTCCTAAAAGTATGGTATCAAAAATGTAGGT
>CBDUEX010000398.1:0-2074 GCA_965366305.1 uncultured Bacteroidia bacterium
TTTATCTAACGAGACAAGTGCTGAATTGATGCCTTCACCGTTTGATCCATCATAAACAAATCCACGAACAATACCTGTTTGGCCAGAACTAACTAATGATAACAAGATGAAACTAAGAGTTAGGTAGAAAACTTTTCTCATAAAGGTGCAAACTAAGGCTTTATTTTATTGAATGTAAATTTATTTAACCAAGTAGCCATCTTACTTTAGCACTACTCTATTTAACGACGCTCCACCTAAAATCCCAAGTCCATTTTTGATGTTAGAATGAATTACAACTGCGTTGTTATATCCTGCATTAAAACTAATCTCTTTGGCATCTTTTGCTCGCTGCAGCGATCGGTAATATTTAAACAAATCTTCTGTGATACTCGAAAGCTCAAATAAATATTTATCGCCAGAATTCCCTGAAACCAGGCCTCCTCTAGGAACCGTGGTGATGGTTTTACTTTGCCCATCAAATAAATCATCGGTAAAGAGCAAACTGGCATCGTTCAACCGGTAGGTATTGTATTCTGCTAGTGAAGGATCTGTTGTGTTTAGCACCGATGGGATATACTCATTGATGGTTTCATTTAAATAGTAAAAGTTAATGCGGTAATAGTTCTTCTCTCCTGCCTTATCTTGAAACGTAATAGACACCAAGTCCGAAACATTTCCGCCTGTGTCAATACCCCCATTTTCCACTAATTTACCAGATGCACTTAACGCGGCTGGAAGCTTAATTACAGAAGTTACCCTTGGATAATCTGGATGAGAAATCTCCAAAGCGATAGGCTCGCCAGCATCAATTATGTCGGGAGCAATGTACTTGTTTGAAAACAAATCATAAGTCAAACTTACTTGCGTACTTTGGTAGGTCATTTTAACGCTGGCATCTTTTACCAAACTAGGAACAACTGTGTCAAAAGCTGCTATACTATTGGTAAGTTGGATGCTGATAGAATTAGAATTGTCGACAATTCCATTCACCACAATTTTATCAGAATAATCCAATAGCTCTTTAGGCTTTATGGTATCAGTAAAACAGCTCATTAAGCTAACTGACAAGATGATATAAAATATACTACTCTTCATATTTAAAATCTTAATACATATGAAATACCTGGAACAAATGCCAAGTAGTTTCGGTTAATACTTAATTGTCTAAAGCTGGAATCTTCAAAATCAGCATTGATATAAATTGGATTTCTAGAACCAAATGCGTTGTATAAATAAAACTTCCACAGTTGTTCAATTTCACCCAAATCTTTAATACGTGTTACACTTAAGTCAACACGCTGGTAAAACGGACTTCTATAATTATTTAAGGTATTGTATTCCAGTTGTAACGTACCGTCTGTATCATAATACTTACCAATTGGAATGGTAAATAACGAGCCACTTCCTATGAGGTAATTCACACCAAAATTCCATTCTCCTCTGGTTTCATAATTCACATACGCTTTAAACATGTGCGTTCTGTCGTATGTGAATAAAAAGTCTTCTGCAAATAATTCTGGGAAGTTGCGAGTGCTCTTTCCAAACGCATAACTAACCCAACCGGTGAAATCTCCTTCATTCTTTTGAAACATCATTTCCCCACCGTATACCACACCAGATCCTTGATAAACATTGTTTTCCCAATCGTTTTCAGCATTGTACAAATCGTTAAAATTGTCGAGCTGAATAAGGTTCTCAAAGTTCTTGTAATACAGGCTTGCCGTAAGGCTATAAATTTGTTTGATGAGTCTCTCATAACCCACTTCTACAATGTTTGCAATTTTAGGAAGGGTTCGTTCTGTAGCTGGCACCCATAAGTTTCCTGGGTTATTACTCTCTCCTAAATTTAATTGACTAACAAATTGGTTGTGACGGTTGTACGCAAATTTTATCACGTCGTTGTTTTCTAGAAAGTAACTGGCATGAAGTCTCGGCTCTGCCACAATCTTAGAGAACGATTGATAAAAATAAGATGTTGCTCTAATTCCGTAAACCATTTCAAAGTTATCGGAATTGCGATAGGTATTTTCCGCATATAAACTGTTCTCAAATGAAGGCTTATAACTTAAAGCACCAACAATTTGATTAATGT
>CBDUEX010000399.1:0-2070 GCA_965366305.1 uncultured Bacteroidia bacterium
GACGCTGTTTAGTTGAGCGAAAACTTCGCTCGAAAAAAGTACTATGCCTATAATTACAAGTGCTCTCATGTTATTGTGTATCGCTGTTTGGTGAATACAATAACGTTCCCTTCTTCCCTTCTTCTTTATCTTGCTCAACTTCCAAGCGATTTTCTGAAGCATATGGATCTTTTCGTATGCCTGTAACTTGCCAACTTACCTCTACACCGGGCTTATCTGTTTTAATTGTAAATGTGTTGTTAGCTACCTTTTCAGCAACAATTGCTTGAGCAAATACGCCGATGCATGTTAGTTGATAACGATATTCCATGTTCAGCGATTCAAAATATTGAGGAAGAGTAACTGTAGCAGACCCAGATGAGTCTGTAGTTACATTGCCGTTGTAAACATTCATCATATCAGGAGATTCTACAAAAGAATGAACAAGGTACTTATTATATGGATCTTGAGGATGATCGATTTTAAAGCTACCACCAAGTTTAGAAACATTGCCATTTATATTTAAGTTTGCGTCAATAAAAACGTCTCCGTTTATACCAACTGTCCCATCAATAATAGCTGCTTCTGATACATATATAGTGTCCATAATAACTAAGATCTTGCTCCCGGTGGGGTCCTCAAATTTCAGAATCCCTCCGTCTGGATCCATGGTCATAGCAACAATATTATTTGTAGTGGGGTTAAATGCTCCAAACACTGAAGTTCCTGCACTCAGCGAACCAACTGTTGTAATATTCCCTCCCAATTCCCATTCTACGAAGTCAATACCATCATAGTTTATTATCTTGTTTGTGGGTTCATAAAGAACGCTTATTTCGTCGCCAGAGTTATTTTCAAAGCTTTCAATAAAATCAAATGTATCTAAGTTGTAGTGCCTGTTATAAAGGCCTGTGTGCTCAACGCTCGCGTTATCAAAGCTAAAATATTCTACAATTGGTGCATTTCCGTCATCTAGTGTTTCTGTGTAGTTGCCCCCAGAAGGTTTTATAACTTTCTTATCTAAACCTTTATACTCCATTGTTTGAACTCCTTCCATTATAAATTCATGTTCAAATGGCTTAAAAATAGTCCAAATGGAATCTAAAGAACTACTCCCTTCTCGTACTAAATATTGACTAAAATCGGAAGAATTTGCTGCATCCCATTTACTTGTACGCTTGTTAACTCCATCTGTTTCCCAATGGCCTAAGTCCATTCTAAATTTATTATTTATTGATTTACCACTTGGAGAATCTATCATCTCTAAATTAACCACATATCTTTTTGTCGGACCTTCAAAAAAATCTAAGAGCTCTAATGCAACAAGTGCTTCTTCATCAGCACCCAGAACAAACTCCTTGACATTCTTCATTTTTACTTTACCCTCAGGTAGGTTAAATTCTATATTAATTGGTTTATAGAAGGTATCTTCTGGATTTATATTAAGAAAGAAGAAAGTATCTTTGGGAATATACGTTGCCGCATGTAATCCTTTAGTTGTACGTTCTGCCTCTAGAATACTTGTTATATCAATCACTTGTTCTTTTGTTGTTTTATCTTCATAAGTTGCAATAGTTTTACCGGATTCAAATTTTCTTGTTTCTTTCATCCACTTGTTACTGTGAATTATTCGACCACTAACAGGATCAACTAACCGCTGGAAAGTGTCTGTCCCAACAATAACATCTTGTGCCCAATATTTAAAACCGTCAAAAATCCCTTCGTGTCTGGACAATCCATTACTAAAATCTTCATAATTGTAATCAGGGTGTACACTTTTACTACTAATAGGTACTCTTGATGTTGAATCACAATTGTACCAATACTCCACTATATTTATGCCTTTTTTAAGCGGTGGTTTTAAGTAAGAGAGGTCTTTATCTGAATACACCCATAGCTTCTGATATTCAATTTTGGCAAACTTATTTTTGCAATAAAACGATTGAGATTTAATTGTGTAATGACTTGAATCACGGCCTATCTCAACTAAATCGCTGTGGATTGTTACCAGCCCATCTGGGCTTTCTATCATTCGGTGAATATACTGTGCACCTGCAACTCCGGAATCATAGTAAGTTAACACTCTCGTTC
>CBDUEX010000400.1:0-2069 GCA_965366305.1 uncultured Bacteroidia bacterium
TTGTAATCTCGTTTATTTCCTCTTTTGCTATTGCCTTTTCAACGAGGTATTTTAGCAGGCTACTATTAGTTGGTGAGTTTACAAACAGCTTATGCGAACAGATGCGATTCAGTGCCTCTTCAATGAATTTTTCTTCGTTTTTATTTATCATACCACACAAAAATAACACGTTTTTTCTCTAATCCACGCATTCTATTTCAAAATCAATCACATTGCTGATTTTGAGATCCTTACACGACCACATTTAACCGTTAAATCACCGTTGCAGTTGCCGTTTCGGAACACAAAACGGAGTAAATTATTCCATTTTCGATTGACATTGTCTGTACTATTGTAGTAAACAATACCAACACAGTAAAAATCTTATCAATAAATAAGAAAGCAAACACAGTAGGTTTATCAGAAATTAAATGAGATGGCAAACAAAAAGATTATTAGCAGTTTATTAGTCCTTCTGACAAGTATTTTGATGTTAAATGCTCAGGTATGGAAAGATCCCAATGCACCTGTTGATGAGCGGGTAAAAGATTTATTGTCGAAGATGACATTAGAAGAAAAAATGAGCCAATGTAGCTCCGATATCCCGGCTATAGAGCGTTTGGGTATTCCTTCTTATATGTGGTATGGAGAAGCTTTGCACGGTATTATTGGCTGGGGAGCAACTTCTTTTCCGCAAAACATTGCAATGGGAGCTACATGGAATCCTGAGCTAATGCACGAAGTGGCTACTGCGATTTCTAACGAAGCTCGTGCCTTAAAAAATATGGGCAAAAAAGAGGTGATGATGTTTTCGCCAACCGTAAATATGGCACGCGACCCACGTTGGGGACGTAATGGAGAGTGCTATAGCGAAGACCCATTTTTGATGACCGAAATGGTACGTATGTATGTGCGTGGCATGCAGGGCAACGATGATAAATACCTAAAAACAGTAACAACAGTAAAGCATTTTGTGGCCAATAACGTAGAGTTTCGTCGCGAAAATATCTACTCAAATATATCCGAGAAAGACCTACGCGAATATTATTTTCCAGCTTACAAGTCAATGGTTACCGATGAAGAAGCAGCTGGAATTATGACCGCACTAAACGGACTAAACGGTGTGCCTTGTTCTACCAATAAATGGTTGCTACAAGATGTACTACGTGATGAATGGGGTTTCAAAGGTTATGTGATAGCCGACTGGGGTGACATAGGTGGCCACAAAGACTACAAGAAGTTAGTAGACAGTTACGAAATAGCTGCATCAATGGCTATCAAAGCCTCTTGCGACCAAGAATGTTTTCGCCCGAATGCTTCAAAAATGGTAAAAGGTTTGAAAGGCGCTATTGAGCAAGGCTTGATAACCGAAAAAGAACTGGATATTGCCGTAGCTCGTTTATTGCGATTGCGATTTATGACAGGCGATTTTGATGATAAAAAGTTAAGCCCTTGGGCAAATATTCCAGAATCAGTACTAGAATGTGATGCACATAAAAAGCTGGCTCGTAAGGCAGCAGAACAATCCATGGTTTTGCTGAAAAACGATGGTGTTTTGCCATTGAAAAAAGACTATAAATCAATTGCTGTAGTGGGACCATTTGCCGACCATTGTTGGTTGGGTATTTACTCCGGACATCCGCAAAGTAAAGTAAGTCCGCTAGACGGTATCAGAGCAGCCACTAATGCAAAAATTGTGTACAAAGAAGGCTGCGCTATAGCAGATGCTAATGATGACAGGTCGAAATTTCGTGAAGCCGTGATAGCTGCAAAAGAAGCAGAATTAGCTATTGTAGTAGTGGGCAACGACGAAGGTACTTCTACCGAGAATGTAGACCGTCAATCCCTTGCTCTCCCAGGCATTCAACAGCGATTGATTGAGGAAATTTACCGTGTGAACAAGAACGTAGTTGTTGTATTGGTGCCAAGTGGTCCTACCGCTATCCCATGGGCACAAGAGCACATTCCAGGCATTGTGTGTATGTGGCCTAATGGTCAGGAACAAGGAACTGCTCTTGCCAATGTTTTGTTTGGAAAGGTAAACCCTGGTGGTAAGTTGAATTCTACTTGGTATACCTCACACGAGGATT
>CBDUEX010000401.1:0-2062 GCA_965366305.1 uncultured Bacteroidia bacterium
GGTTGTTAATGCCATGGCATAGAATATTGCAACAAACAAAAACCCAAGTAAGATGCAATAATGAAACCAAGTGGTATTGAGATGATGTAACAAATTGTAGTCGTTAGACAAGCTGTACCCAATTATAAAACAAACCAGGTAGTTTATAATAATCGCTTGCAGTTTATTGACATTATGTTCCTTGAACCATCTGAATATCAAGTTAATAAACGTGCTAAACAGAATACTTAATAGAAGAAATAATAGAGCCATTTATCGTTTAAAATACTTTATAGTGTCGCCGTTCAACTCCTCTTTATTCACACAATGAAACCCTAGAAAAGGAGCTTTAATTCCCTTTCCCCACTTAGTCTTCGAGACCAAAATAATAGCCTCATCCCATAAGCCACTTTCAATAAAATGTTCCAATATTTCGGCTCCACCTTCAACCAAGACACTTTGAATATTTCGTTCATATAAATCCTTTACTATGGATTCAATACTTGGATTTGATTGTAAGATAAACTCAACTTGTTCGCTCTGCGACTCTTTTTGATTGTTGTATACGAGCGTTCTCCCTTTTTTCAACAACTGAAGATCAGGGTTTAGAGACAACGTTTTTGACAAAATTATTTTAACAGGATTGCGACCTTCTGCATAGCGAAGATTCAATCTAGGATTATCAGAATTAGCTGTATTCGCTCCAATTAGAATTCCTTGATGACTCGCCCGAAGTTGGTGTACTAAGTTATTATTTTTAGGTGAACTAATTTGCGTTTCCAAGCCAATATCACTGGCATCCCTACCCATAAATCGATCTGCGGTTTCGGCCCATTTAAGCGTAATAAAAGGGCGTTTCTGAGTATGAAATGTGATGAATTTAGTGTTGAGTTTTTTACATGCTTCATTTAGAACTCCTTCCGTAACATCTATACCAGCTTGTCTGATTTTTTGAAGTCCTTTACCTGCAACTTTGGGATTTGGATCAAGCATTCCAACAATCAGTCTTTTAGGTTGCATTTGAACAACTAAATCAGCACAAGGAGGAGTCTTGCCATAATGGGCACAAGGCTCAAGATTCACATAAACGTCGCAAAGTTTTGGATCGATGTCTTTTGGCAATTGCTTGAAGGCATTGACCTCTGCATGAGGTTCCCCATATTTTTGATGATAACCTTCAGCTACAATTTGATGACCACAAACGATAACACATCCTACCATTGGGTTTGGGGCAACATATGCTTCACCAAGAATAGCAAGGTCTAAGCACCGCTGCATGTATGAAGCATCGTTTTGCAAGGGTCAAAATTAACCATACAAAAGGAGATATTAATACTTAAGTTTGAAACCTAATAATTACACGTGCAATTAAGCGTACTAAAATCATTTTTTATTGATTCCCTTTCGGATGTATATAGCTTCGACGAATCGGAAGCAATGTTCTATCTTGCATTAAATCACATTGAACAAAAAAATAGAACACATGTACTCTTTGGAGAAAGTACTTTTTTTAAAGAGCACTATCTTAATGTTATAAAAGAACTAAAAGAGAAGAAGCCTATTCAATACATCTTTGGAGTTGCTTCGTTTTATGGCCTTGAGGTTCAAGTAAATGAATTTACACTGATTCCAAGACCCGAAACAGAAGAATTAGTTCACTGGATAATAGAAGAGAACAAGGGCACAAATTCTCGAATTTTGGACATTGGGACGG
The DNA here is from genome assembly GCA_965366305.1 of uncultured Bacteroidia bacterium. Lineage (GTDB taxonomy): Bacteria > Bacteroidota > Bacteroidia > NS11-12g > UBA9320 > UBA9320. The sequence continues at coordinate 1,694 of CBDUEX010000401.1, forward strand.
GAAGTGGTTGTATCGCTTTGGCGTTGAAATCGCAACTACCTCAAGCGTCTATTTCTGCTTGTGATGTGAGTAAAGAAGCAATTGAAGTAGCTATGCAAAATGCAACAAGTTTGGAGCTAAAGATTGACTTTTTTCAATGTGATATTCTTGGTCAAGAAATAGGAGACTACGATATTATAATTAGCAATCCACCTTACATTGCTCCAAGTGAAAAAGCAAAAATGGATAAAAACGTGCTAGACTATGAGCCGCACATAGCTCTTTTTGTTGAAGATGAAGATCCATTGCTGTTTTATAAAGTAATCTGCAATAAGGCGAGAAAGAATAATGCTACTGTATATTTTGAAACAAGCGAATTTTACCATGAGT
>CBDUEX010000402.1:0-2058 GCA_965366305.1 uncultured Bacteroidia bacterium
CTCATTGAGCGATTTACGCCCAATCCAACTTTCCCAGATGACAGTATTTTTTGTGATGATATCTCGTTGATTCTCATAGCGGGTGATACCCTCAACGATGAAACCTATAAATGGAATAATCAAGATTCTGTATTTAGTATAACTGTTTCAGATACAGGATATTATAAAGTAGTAGTGGCCAATGTTTGTGGAAGTGATTCTACAGATATTCGCATCGATTTATTGAAATCTCCCATTGCTATCTTACCAAATGATTCAGTATTTTGTAATTCAATTTCGTATCCAATTCAATTGGGGAATAACGATAATGATGAATATTATTTTGTCAATGACTTAAATCAAGCATTTACTGTTTTCACTACAGACACTTTTACAATTACTAGTCCTTCAACGTACGAAGCTGTGGTGACCAACCTTTGCGGTACATCAAGCGATACCATGACCATTGGTTTAATTGAAACACCATCTATATCTCTTGGAAACGACAGCACTTTTTGTGATGTGGTATACCTGCCACTTTCTGTCGGGAAAGCAGATAACGAAGAAGATTACACGTGGGACGATGGTTCGGACGCATCAAGTAGACTCCTTGTATTTGATGGTTTGTTTTGGGTGGAAGCCGAAAATAAATGTGGATTATCGCGAGATAGTATTTCTATTTCCTTAGTTGAAACACCAACTGCAACTTTACCAAGTGACAGTGTGTTTTGTGATAATGTGAATATGCTGTTAGATGCAGAGATTGCTGAATCTACATCAAGCTATAAATGGCAAGATGATCAAACTACACCGAGCATTACTGCAACAACACCAGGAAAATACAAGGTAACTATCTCTAATTATTGTGGTTCGTCAACAGACAGCATGTTAATTGGCTTAATTGAAAGTCCCGTGGTTGACCTAGGCGATGATGAAATATTTTGTGGAGCAGTTAAGTCGATAGACTATACGGTTGGTAAATCAAATAATGAGGAAGATTACCTGTGGTCTAATGGAAGTACTGCATCAAGTACTACTTTATTTACAGTAGCTAAACATTGGGTGCAGATTGCTAACAAATGTGCTACAGTTTCAGACTCCATTTCTTTCATTGTTAGTCCAAATCCAATTGTTGATCTTGGTCCTGATACCACGCTTTGTGGCAATTTTGCATTAAAGCTCGATGCAGGAAATCCAGGCATGAGTTATGTATGGGAACCATATGGCGAAACAACTCAAATTATTGAGGCTCGGGAACAACGAATCTATAAAGTTACGGTGTACAATGAGAATGGCTGTGAAGGATCAGATGAATTTGAAGTGGACGGAGGTTGTGTAAGTCATTACTACATTCCAACAGCTTTTTCACCCAATGCAGATGGTGTGAATGATGTCTTCAAACCCAGTTTAATCAACTTTGAAGATTACGAGATGGCCATCTTTACTCGTTGGGGCGAAAAGTTATTTGAAACCACAAACATTAACGAAGGGTGGGATGGAACCTATAAAGGAGAAACCGTTCAAAATGGAGTATACCTCTATCAAATCAGATTTAAAACGACAGAAGATTTACGCTTCCAAAACATGGGCGGAATCTTAAATGTAATTCGCTAATTTACTGCTTACTGAATCGCTGAACAGTCGATTGAGCATCCGTTAAAACTTCGATGAAGTAAAACCCACTTGGAATAGGTGATAAGTCTATAAAGTTGATCCAATTCGACAGCTTACCTTCGAGTATCAATTGACCATTTGCATAAGCGATGGTATAATGAGAATTGGGCTCACATTTCACTTTTATAAAACTAGTGGCTGGATTAGGATAAACAGCAACTGAAGTGGCAGCTAAAGGCTTTATTGAAGCACTGCCCATCGTTTTTAAAATACTATCAGCTCTTAAAGCATTAGGAATGCCATATCCGTAATCATTGTTTGGATTATCGTATCGATCTGCACTTAGCAGAATTGCTTGAAAGATCTGACCGTTGCTTTTTGTTGGATTTGCTTCCATTAAACAAGCAACAAGACTAGCCACTAGTGGACCCGAAAACGAAGTGCCGCTTCCTCTTACTAAAATGC
>CBDUEX010000403.1:0-2040 GCA_965366305.1 uncultured Bacteroidia bacterium
CAAGCTTCTAAAATTACCGTTCCTACACCGCAACATGCATCTAATAGTTTGCTGGTCTTATCTCCTTTTGAAGCCAAAGTAACTAGCGTTTTTGCGATAATCATACCAATGGAATTGCTAAATGAGTGGGGCTTTTGTCTGTGTTTATGCCAATCGACATTCTCTTTAGTCAACACTCCAAAATACCAAATGCCTTCAAAATTGCAAATGGCATAGGTAATAGAAGGATTATCAAAATCTGGTCCGCCTTCAATACAGTATCCAACATCTTTTACTTTTTCACGTCGTTGAGTTCTTTTAAGTGAATCACCCTCTAACTTTAAGTAATCAACCATAAATCCGTTGAGCTCAATCTTTTCTTGCTTGATGAGTTTTAAGAATTCGGAATAATCTGCGGAGCTAGAAACAATATCCAACCTATTTTTAATGAAAGGACTAATCGATGGATCAATCTTAATACTCGAAAACAAAAATTTGTTGTTTACTTCAGTTCCGAAGATTTGCCGTGATTCCATCTTGCATAAACCTTCATGATGATAATCGTAATTGAAGGTGTAAATGAAGCTATGCTGATTTTTTGCCAAGTAGTTGCGGTTCTTTTATCGCCTCAAAGTTAGTAATTGCAAGCTAACAGTTAAACTTAGCGAAGTCATTGCGAATGTTTTTCTTTGCATTCTGTTTTAGTCACCTCATGAATCCAGATTTCCAAAACTACCTTTTACAAGTCACTCAATCTTCTGGGTGCAAAGAGATTGAAATCATTCAGTCGTTGTGGAGTGGTTATGGAACTATTTCTAGGTATCAATTGTCCGATTCAACGTTCGAGACGGTCGTAGTAAAAAACATATCATTAAGCCAGTCAGGGGACCATCCCAGAGGTTGGAATACCAACAACTCGCATAATCGAAAGGTGAAATCGTACGAGGTGGAAACCAATTGGTACGAACAGTGGTCAGCGAAGACGGATTTAAAGTGCAAGGTGCCCGCGTTCATTGGTGCCTATTCTGAGGGAAAAGATCAATGGATTATTCTAGAAGACTTGGATGCTAATTTCCCTAGAAGAAAGCAGGATCTGAAACTTTCTGAAGTGAAGGCATGTTTGAAATGGTTAGCCAATTTTCATGCAACGTTTTTAGGTGAAAACCCGGTTGGCTTATGGGAAGTTGGGACGTATTGGCATCTGGAAACACGACCCGATGAATTTAAGAAGATTCAGCATTCAGAACTTAAAGCCAAGGCACACATCAAACCATAGTGCATGGAGACGCCAAGCTGGCAAATTTTTGCTTTTCAGAAGACGGGACTAACATTGCTGCAGTAGATTTTCAATATGTAGGTGGTGGATGCGGAATGAAAGACGTAGCATATTTTATAGGAAGTTGCCTTTCCAATGATGCATGCGAACGGTTTGAAAATGAGTTGTTGGATTTTTATTTCACAGAACTACAACAAAGCATACATTCTGCAATTGATTTCAACCAATTGGAAGAGGATTGGAGAAGAATGTATCCTATAGCAGTAGCCGACTTTACCCGATTTTTGTTGGGTTGGATGCCAACACATCAAAAGGTGAATGACTATAGTCTTCGTAAAACGAAAGAGGTTTTGATGAGCTTGTAGCCGTCTCAGTTTACCAAGCTAAGTCTTTCAAAACTGAAGCATTGAATGATTATTCCCTCCACATTTTAAATCCTACCTTCGCAGCTTTACAAAACAGCCATTACATGACTTTTAAAGAGTTAGGACTAGCTTCCTACATATTACGATCCATTGCCAAGCAAGAGTACAAAAACCCAACTCCCATTCAGGTGCAGGCCATTCCTGTAATTCTGCAAGGCAAAGATGTATTGGGAATTGCACCTACAGGTTCGGGGAAAACAGCGGCTTATGCACTACCCGTAATTCAAAACTTAGAAAGCATTACCACTACTAAAAACAGACATATTAATGTGTTGGTTTTGGTTCCTACAAGAGAATTAGCTGGGCAAGTGGAAGAGGTGTTTCGTTCGTTTTCTGAAGAGCTGCCTTTTCGTTTGAAAT
>CBDUEX010000404.1:0-2012 GCA_965366305.1 uncultured Bacteroidia bacterium
CTGTACCAATTGTTCCCCGCATTATAAGTGCCCAATTGAGACCATGAACTACCTTGGTTAGTAGAATACTCTACATAAACTCCAATTGGAACTTGAGAGTGTGCTGCCTCCATTCGATAATCAAAACTCAAATCGTAAGTACCTGTTGCACTAAAATTAAAAGATGGGGTATAAAGTGCACAGCTGTATGTGCTTTTTAAGATGTCTGCATCTAAATCTGTTTTCCAAACATTTGAGCCTGAAGCTGTAGTTGAAATTGCATTACTAGGAGCACCTAACTCCCATAAATTAGTTGAACCACTTACGCTTGCAGAACCAAAATGCCATAAATTACTCTCAAAATTTCCTCCGTTAGCAGCTGTATATGGCGTTCCTAGTTTAGGTAGCACTGTAATATAGTCCGATGTCGTAATCGAATCCGTTCCGTTAATTACCAATTTTACGGTTTTATAACCGCCCGAATTATAAGTCCATGTTGGGTTCTGTGCAGTTGCATCTGTATTTCCATCGTTATTAAAATCCCATGCCCAAGATGTTGCTCCAATAGAAGTATCCGTAAATGTGACAGTTTCACATGGGTAAACTACAGTTTTGTCTGCCATAAATCCTGGATTCACAATTTCACTAAAGCTGTAAGAATACAACCCTCTTCCGTGTGTAGCTGCTATTACTGTTGAATCGCTTAATCTAACTTGAAGCATATCTGTTCGTACATTAGCTAATCCCGTGTTTGTTGCTGCCCAACTTGTAGAGCCTCCATTTAAATTATCGGTAGACCACACACCCAACTCTGTTGCCAGCAATGCACTATCGCCACCAATTGGACTAAAAATCGCCCATCGAATTGGCATATCTGGTAAATTTCCTTCTACACTTGTCCAAGACGATCCGGCATTTGTTGATTCGTAAACGGATGTAACTCCATAATTAGAAACTGTTGCAAGCAAGTGATTTGCATCTCCATTCTGAATTGCAATACAACTCACATAATGACCAGAACTCATCCCGGAAGGACTTACATCAGTAGCAGTAATTGTGCTATGAGCATTGTCAATCTGCCATACTTCACCATTGTCAGTTCCTAAATATATTCTGTTTGCCGTGTTTGGATCACAAGCAACTGTTGAAACTTGTCCGGAAGCAGACCCAAATTCCACCAATGAATATGTCGATCCTGAACGAGGATTTGTCCATCGCATGAATGAATCTGCATTCCACGAACCATATAAAATTTGAGCGTCATTATCGTAATCAGTAGGATTAATAAATTTACCTGCAGAACTGCTGAAATTTATTGAGCTAAAAGAAGAACCACCATTGGTTGACCTTCTGTATTGGTTATATACATACGAAGTAAATTGATACGTAGGGTCGTCTTGATCAATATGCACAAATGCTCCGTCTCCACCAGTAACTTCAGTAGTAGAATTCATGCCAGCTGAACTAAATCGGTGACTGCCATTATCTTGTGCTCCAGCTAAAAAATGATGCGTATTTGCTGTTGGATGTATTGCTCCTGAATAAAATTGTGTAACATTATAGCTTGCCACTTGATGTGAAAAACTTGGTGTTGAACTTGTTGCATTCGTTGTTAAATAGATTCCTCCATCATTTCCAAACAACATCGTATCCGTGCTACCTGAAGCATACAATGCGATGTGTTGATCGGCATGTACTTCTGGAAATCCTCCTCCGCCATACCAATGTGATACCTGTGTCCAAGTAGAACCTCCATTTGTAGTTTTAAATAAATCCACTCCACCAATAAAGGCGTTGTCCTCATCCGTTGGGTCAACCGCTAAACTAAGATCATACCAAGCTTGGTTTCTACAGAAATTATCTGAACTTACTCCATCATTAGGGTTGGTTAATGTACTCCAAGATGTGCCTCCGTTAGTTGTTCTTTGAACTGATGCTGCTTCATACGTTGAACTACTTTGTGTGATCATATATACATAATCACTGTTGGATGGTGCACATGCAATTTCTATTCGTTGCTCTCCACTAGCTGA
>CBDUEX010000405.1:0-1967 GCA_965366305.1 uncultured Bacteroidia bacterium
AAATGCCAGTTTTCTTTTTTCCAATTAGTCCAACTATTAGACGTCCATTGAGAAAAATTTTGCTTTTCTCCAGAAAAAACTAATCTGAATACTGGTCGGTAAGTCCCATCTGTGCCGCAACCTCTTCCCAAGCTTCCGGCAGCCATTCTAAATCTACCATCCGTATAAAACTCATAGCGTTGTACATAATTGTAGTTGCAAGGTTGTGGCCATTGCTTGCTTTTGAAAGTCTGCTCAATAACAAATCCTACACGATGGTCGTCTTCTATTAAATCAGCCACTCTAGCAACATCATATGCCGTTACTGCAGCATGACTAAAACTCGGGCAACCAATTGCGTCACTATAGCCAAAACCGTCACTGTTGCTATAACTTACATGCCAGTCCACTAGTTTTGCATCGTCCAAATAAGGTTCGTTCTTATATTGAACATCGTAAATTCGTAATCCGTCGCTCGAAGTAAGCACGTAGTTCACCTTCCAGTTTTCTTTTTTTACGGTGCTTACATTTTTGCAATTGCACTCTTCTACTTTATCTACCAATAACTTTTTTTCTGAAATACGTTCTTGAGGCCCAGCATCACCAACATTGGTCCAGCGAATACCAACCACTCTTAAATCGGTTAGGTCTACAATCACCCAAAGAGCCTTGTCGTCTTTTATAAAGGTTGGAGCACAGCATAAATGGAAGCTACGCTCACATTTTGTTTTATTTAATGCTGTTTTTGTTGCCGCCATAAGAGCTTCTGATTCATTTGGCTTATAGCCTAATGCCTCGATAACCTTGGGATTATTTATTGCAATTGCAGTAGCCAGTTGCTCAAGAGGTGGGGTTAAATCAGGTTGAAAATTGTCGTAAAAGTTGGCGTCTACTATTTGTTTTGCAGTGATATCTACTGTAAGTCTTAAAGTGCTGTTTTTCGCAAAATTGTAAAGAGATGCTTGATAAAGGCCTGCATGGTAAACAATCCGTTCAGGGATATTACTTGGATTAGCTTTTGCAATTTCAAACATTTCTACTAGAAATGGTTCGTTGGTTTCTTGATCATGTGTAAATTGTTTTAGTTTAGGATCTTCTGCAATTATGTTTTGTGCAAGAATCTTATTCTTATCGTTGGTTGTGAATTGCAGAAATGGTTTGCCAGATTTTTGGTAGTTTTTTATCCGATCAATTCTTGATTTTAAGAGGGCAGTAGATGCAGCATCCGAAAGTGGGTTTATCCAAGCTTCTTTAGCGAATGATGTATCCTCGGCTCTTTTGTTTTGCGATTGTTTGTCGCAAGTAGTGAGCAAGAATCCTATTATGATAAGTAAATACCATTTCATTTCGCACCAAATATACTATTCGTCTTTGTACTCATCATCTGTAAGAGCGTATAAGAAATCAATGAGTTGCATTTTTTGTTTTTCATTCAAAGAGAATGCCTCGTTTTCACTCATTTTTGAATACTCAGCATTGTATTTGTCTATTATTTCTTGTAATGTATTGATGCTTCCATCGTGTAAATATGGACCTGTTACAGCGATGTTTCTTAGAGTTGGTATTTTAATGGGATGCTGAGTAGAGTCGTAATTCCAATGGTTTGTAGGATAGAATAAAACAGAATATGTTTTACAATTTAGTAATGTGAAATTTGGTGATTCATGACAACCTGTGCAGTTCAATCTTTTTGAATAGAAGAGTTTCATTCCTTTTATCTGACTCTCCGTCAGAGCATTCGAATCCCCTGCCATGTATCTGTCGTAAGGAGAGTTGTAATGTTCCAGTGTTCGCACATAGTCAGCTATGGATGATATGATGTCACTCATTGACTTCACTGAATCTATATCGTAACTTTTCATTAGTTGCAGATAATCCGTATCGTTATTCACATAAGTCAAAAATGCAAGGCTATCAGTCCCGAGTTCTATTGGGTGTTTGCCAAACAATGGACGAAGATGTTGTTGTTCAAGGCTTCTTACTTTAGG
>CBDUEX010000406.1:0-1953 GCA_965366305.1 uncultured Bacteroidia bacterium
TGCTGGCAGAAACTTCAACTTCCTGGCCATCGCTCATAATCAAGCTACCACCTCTTCCTTTTTTATAGGCCGAAATGTAATCTGTATTGATAATATGAGATTTATGAATACGCATGAAATTGTCATTCTCTTCTAGGTTGTCGAAGTACTTTAAAATCTTACTGACCGTCTTTTTGCTTCCATTTTTCAAGTAAAGATCGGAGTAGTTCCCACTTCCGGAAATACGTATAATATCACTTGCGTTTACAATCTCAAATCCATTTTGGTTGGGAAGCACGATGCGTTGAATTCCTTCGGCCCCAAGGTTTTGCTGAAGCACTTTTTTAAGCTCCGAGAAATTGTCTTCTGCACTTATTTCTTTCACTTTATCTACAGCAGAAACCAGTTCTTCTATGCTTATTGGCTTTAAAATGTAATAGGCTGCACTATAGTTTAATGCTTTAATTGCATAATCGCTGTAAGCAGTAATGAAGATGGTATGATAATCTACTTCGGTTGTTTGTTCCAATACGTCAAACGCATTGCCAAAAGGCATTTCTACATCTAGAAACACAAGATCTGGTTTATGTTCATTGATTAAACTAACGGCTTCTCTGGCGTCTTCCGCCTTGGCAATTATCTCCAGGTCCTTACAGTATCTTGTAACATAGTTTTCTATGAGATCTCTACTCGACTTTTCGTCGTCCGCTATTAATACTCTAAGGGTTTTAGACATGCTATGTAATATTGGTAGGTAAGGTTATTTCAACTCGAGTTCCTAATGCTAAATCGTCTTCAACTAAGTCGATAATTTTAACTTCGAAATGTGTTTTATGCAATTTGTTCAGGAGTCTAATTCGTTCTTTGGTATTTTCAATTCCAGTGCTTTTATAGTCGCGTTGGTGTGCAGTTTTTAGCTTTTGAGATTCCTTTCTGCCTATTCCATTGTCTTCGATGGTTACAAAAAGATGTTCTTGCTTTTTGGAAACATTGATTTGCAAGAATCCTTTGTCTTCTTTGTAACGTAATCCGTGCCACACTGCATTTTCGATGTAGGGTTGTATTAGCATAGGGGGCACTTCAATTTCTTCGGTGTTTAGTTCTGAATCAACATCGAGTTGATAGTCAAACTTATCATCAAAACGAGAATGTTCTAGTGCTAAGTATATTCCTAATGATTTTAGTTCTTCAGCAAGTGATACTGTAGGACTATTGGAATTATTCAACACCGTACGCATCAGCTTAGAAAAATCTGAGATGTAGCGATTGGCTTTAATCTCATCGTTGTTACTTATGAAGCCATTTACCGAGTTCAATGAATTGAATATAAAATGCGGATTCATCTGACTTCGAAGTGAAGCAAGCTGAATTAGTGTATTGGAACGCTGTTTCTGTTTGATGTTCTTCACCAAGAAATAGGTTAAAACCAAGAATAAGGCAATTCCCAAAATCAATCCCATAATCATTCTACGTTGTGATTTAATAGAAGCTTCTTTTTCTTGTTGTTTAACTTCTAGTTCTGCAATTCTTGTTTCTTGAATACGGTACTTCGAACTGAGTAATTCGTTCTTCAACTTACTGGCCATTTCAGACTGCTTAATGGAATCCACTAAAAGCACGTATTCTTTATATTTTTCTAAGGCTTTTTCGTATTCACCTGACTTTTCGTATGCTTCTGACAAGCGTTCAACTGCCTTCACATGATCTATTTTCTTTGGTTCTTTTTTAGTGATTTCTTCCGAGTTTTTGAAATATTGAACCGCTTTTGCAGGGTCTGATTTTAGGTAGGTTAATCCAAGGTTGTAGTTTGCTGCACTTACAACTTCCGTATTTACATAAGCTCCACTGCTATTTGCGTTTAGAGCGGTTGATTGCGTTGAGAAATTAAGATCTTGATATCCGTTCTTTTCATAAATCTGCCAAGCAGAATTTAGAGTGCTCACCTGCATGGTATCTGCCAATGTAGTTACACTA
>CBDUEX010000407.1:0-1942 GCA_965366305.1 uncultured Bacteroidia bacterium
TAAAAAGGGCAACCAACAGGGGTAAAGATCCTCCAAATGTAAATGCAGCTCCTGAGGCAACTGCAGCTTGAATTGGATTTGCTTGACTAATTTCGTTGATACCTAGCTCATCGCGAATATGGGCTCCTAGAGCATCATTTTCTGTTAATTCTTCCGCAACAGTTAAGGCGGTTTCTTTTTTTAAACCACGTCTCTCGTAAATGTCTGCCAATAGTTGTAATTCGTTTTCGGGATCATCGATAAGCTCTTGCTTCTCACGGTCAATATCTGCATTTTCAACATCGGTTTGTGAGCTAACAGAAACATATTCACCAGCAGCCATTGACAGGGCACCTGCTACCAAACCAGCCACTGTTGCCAACACAATGGGTTCTCGCATTTGACTGGCAGCAGCGACACCAATAGCCAAACTAGCTGTTGATAGTATGCCATCGTTGGCTCCAAGAACTGCGGCCCTAAGCCAATTGCTACGATGGATGTAATGGTTGTCGAGATAATTGTCTATCGTAACGTTCTTTTTCATTTCTATCAACTATTAAATTATATAAAATGCCAAGGCATGACGAAGTTACGATTTATTTAAGAGTTGCTTCGTAACTTAAGTTCACATGCGATGTGATGCAGCGATAGCTAGATGTCTTAATCTACCTACACATGGAGTTTTCCTTATACCGAATAAGCGTTGAGCTTTTTAGAGCTTCTTTTAACTCTTGGATAAATATTATTTGTTGATCACTCGCTAATTCTTCCATTGTAAAGCAGTAATCAATTTCACCTTCACGGCCCCAAGAAGAAACAGAATACGTGATTTCTGTTTTGTTGTTCAAATTGTAAGTTTCAACAAACTGTTTGAATTGTTTTTTTGCTTCATAATCGGTGCCTTCACCTATACTTATAAATGAGACAATAAATCGTGAAGTTGAGTCCACAACCAGAGTACTTGGTGGTTCTTCGATGGCAGTTGTCTTCTTCTTAGCATTGCAAGCTAGCGTGAAAATAACAATGGAAATATAAAGTAAGATCTTCATAGCGTTTTATAAAAAAAGGAGTAACAATTTGCTTGCTACTCCTTCTTTTTTATTTAGTGATAAAAACTTTTTTAGTGAGTGTATTACTGCCGTTGTTTAGGTGTATGAAATACACACCATTTGGCAAATCGTTTACATTTATTTCAAATGGAAGACTACTAACTTTTGATTCTTGGATAACATTACCTAAGGCTCCCAAAAGTGTAATACTGCTATTGCTAGCATTTACTAATCGTCCGTTAATAGTAAAATTGCCATTACTAGGGTTTGGATAAACATCAAATCGATTCTCTAATTCCTTATTTGAAATTCCAACAGGCACATTGCAACCTTCAGAAGTTAAAAGTGAAGAACGCAATGTTGTTAATGCTGCTTGCATTCTATCTTTTTGTCCGTATGTGAACATAACAGTGCAAGATGCATCAGAATAATCCATATAGTTCATGAACATTTCACCATTAGCATCGGTACCACAAGAATCGTTTGCGTTGTGCGGAAATGTAGGACAACCTGAGTTTGATTGATATGCTGGTGGCGTATCATCCACTAAATCGTCTCCGCAGTTAGGCTCGTTATCTCCCCATATATGGTTTAAGTTCAGGTAATGACCAACTTCATGCGTAGCAACGATAGATTTATAATTGTCAAAGCTTCCAAATTCATCATACTTTACAACCACCCCATCTGTAGAGTCGGTTGTGCTAGTTGGGAAAGTTCCGTAACCATCGAGTCCTGGAGAATTAGGGTCATCAATTTCTACACACCACATGTTCATGTAGCTATATCTATCCCAAATTGTGCTTGGTTTAATAATTGAATCTAAGTCGTGCTCGTCCCAACTTTCTCTTTGGCCATTGTGACGAATAATGCCCGTTGTTGCATTCCCATCAGGGTCTGTTGATGCTAAGCAGAAT
>CBDUEX010000408.1:0-1931 GCA_965366305.1 uncultured Bacteroidia bacterium
AATATGCGATGTGAATGACCTTTCAGATCTTTCACTTCACTTTTTTGTAATGCCTTAAATGTGGCAACCCCCAAGCTTCCTCCAGAAACAGAACTGTATGCGTACACGTGATTTGCAAACTCACTATTACTTTCTTGCAGTTCTGAAAGTACTTGAGCAGTCCAGTAGGCAGACCTCACACCGCCACCTTGACTAGCTACCATAATAATAGGCACCGTATCATTAGTTGTGGCTGCCTTTTTTTGATACCATGCATCGAAATGTTCCAATAATGTAGGTCGTTCTTTTTCCATTTCACCGATTGTTCTAATCTTGTGATTATTGTTAAAGAAGCTAAACCCGATGACCATAGCTACTATTGAAAACGTAAATGGAAATCGGAAATACTTTTCTGCAAAGTCGAGCAGAGTTGCAATTACCAACCAAGCTCCTAACGCAAATAAAATAATAGTTGCAGCTCCCATATACTGGGGAAATCGAACCGGATGAAGAATAACCAATGTAAAAACAAAAATGATCATGGCAAACCGAAACCAGATCCATCGAGCTTGTTTTGCCCAAATAAATTCAGCTGGATATGCTTCATTTTTAATTGGAACATAATCTGGGATATTTAGCAGCTTGTATTTATTTCTACTTAGAAAGAGAACAATTATTTCTTTTCGCAAATAGTACAATATATACAGCCAAAAAGCTAAACTAGCGAATAGGTATAACAGTGGATTTCCCCATCCAGAGACGTTAAAAATACCCACCATAAAAATTAGAATAGGTACAACACCTAACACTCGTGGAATTAATACTTGAGCTTGAGTAGCATATCGCTTGCTAAACTTAACGAAATCGAAAGTGGTAAAATGTAAAATTACACGAGCAGCTCTCCAACTTTGCCAGCTCCACCAAAGTACAGCGAATAGTGCGAACCAAGTATGATACAATGCCAATCCAGAAGCAGAAAAACTGAGGGAAAGTAGAATGTCTTTGCCTTGCTCCATAATCACCAAGCCTACGTATCCTATCAGCTGGAAAAATAGAATTATCCAGCAAGATTTGAGGACGACATAATAGTTGAAAAGCAGCTTAATCATTGTCTTGTAAAGTTAGCGAATATATCGTTATGTTCCTAACAATCAAATGCTTAATTACATAAAAGTGACTATGCATTAGAACGAAAGAGATTGCAGTTTTTATAACGCTTCATTTGGTGTATCCTTACAATTATTATATGCACTTGAAGCAATCTATCTTCGTTTAATAGAACTTCTTCATTTCCTTGGCAAAGTCTGACTTAAAGAGCTTTACGCCTTTAACCAAGGTAGAATTTAAGAATATATTAAAGCTAGGGATGTCGTTTGCAAGTCCTGTATTGCTTGAGCTTAACGGCATTGCATACTTGAGACCTACAATCGTCTTTTTATATTTAAATGCAACAGATGCACTAATGTCTTGCAATAAATTCTCTGTACTGTAGGCACTCGAAAATATCCATTTCTCTGTACTTAAATCCACCGATGCTTTGGCATAGATATCATCATTTGAAAAGACCGCTACAGCCGAAGGAAACAAGGTAGCTTTTTCACCCAAGCTCAAGAACCCTCCAACGATAAAATTACCAGTAAAAGGAATTTTTCGGGTTTCCAATTTACTCAAGGATACATCCTGTTGCAGTAAATTCTCTACACTTAAACCAAGCATTAAGTTCTTATATTTCATGCTACCGCCAAGCACTATATTAAAGTAATCCAACGAAGTATTAATATCTTCTAACTTAGGAACGGTTTGAACTTCCCCATTGATATCTCTAAACTGAAACCCACCTGCAGCACTATCATATGCTCCTGGTTTCAAAAAAGACTTTTGATGGATTTGCACGGTAGCTCCATATCTCCATTCAATTTTATTTTCATCTTCTTTCTTTTTAAATAAAAGTT
>CBDUEX010000409.1:0-1926 GCA_965366305.1 uncultured Bacteroidia bacterium
TAAAATAAATAGTGCAATGAGTTTTCTCATAAATAAGTTTCTAGTATGTCTACAATGTCAATTGCTACTTCTGTTTTTGGTTTGGTTTCAAAACTATGACTTTTACCATTCTTTTCAATAACAGTAATTTTATTAGTGTCCTTTCCAAAACCCGCTCCTTTATCGTTCATTGAGTTTAGAACGATGAAATCAAGGTTTTTCTTCTTCAGTTTTGTCAAAGCATTATCATATTCATTTTGAGTTTCCAATGCAAACCCAACTAACACCTGATTCGCTTTTTTATGATCTCCTAAACTTTTTAAAACATCAACAGTTTTAACCAATTCTAACGAGAATTCAGTATCATTCTTTTTAATTTTTTGATCTGCTTTTGTTGCAGGACGATAATCGGCAACGGCTGCAGTTAATATGCCCGCATTGCATTCAGAGAATAGGCGAGTACACTCTTCATACATTTCTTGAGCACTTTCTACTCTAGAAACAGCGATCGAAGGATTTAATCCATCTGCATGAGCTGGTCCTAATACCAATTTTACGGATGCACCTCGAGCAGCTAATTCATTCGCTATGCTTTTGCCCATCTTACCGCTGCTGTAATTTCCTATAAAACGAACTGGGTCTAATTTTTCAAAAGTTGGTCCAGCATTTACCAGAATTGTTTTACCTACCAAGTGCTGTGTCTTTTGGAGCTTAGCAGAAACGATGGTTACAATATCTTCGGGTTCACACATTCTACCTTTACCAACTAATCCACTTGCAAGCTCACCATCACCTGCGGGTAACTCAATGTTGCCAAAAGAATGTAATTGAGCAATGTTTGCAGAAGATGTTTGGTGCTGGTACATGTCAAGATCCATAGCCGGAGCGAAGAAAACAGGACAGTCAGCAGAAAGATAAGTGGCAAGTAATAGATTGTCGCAATAACCGTGGGCCATTTTAGCCATAGTATTGGCAGTAAGTGGAGCAACGATCATGATATCGGCCCATTTCCCAAGATCTACGTGGTTGGTCCATTCGCCAGTTTCCTCAATAAAAAAGGAAGAATAAACGGGATTTTTAGAAAGCGTTGCTAAAGTTAAAGGGGTAACAAATTGAAGTGCTTCTGGTGTACAGATAACTTTTACTTCAGCTCCTTCTTTAATTAAAAGACGTACTAAGTTAGCCGCTTTATAAGCAGCTATTCCTCCAGTAATTCCTAAAAGAACCTTTTTATTATTTAGAATTCTCTTTTGCAGGATTTCTAAAATACACCTTGTCGCTTAAAAATTCTTCAATAGCTATGATTGTAGGCTTTGGCAAACTTTCATAGTATTTAGAGATTTCGATTTGCTCTCTGTTCTCAAAGATTTCTTCCAAGTTGTCGTGCTCAGATGCAAATTCTTCCAATTTCGCAACAAGCTCTTCTTTCATGGTTGAAGATATTTGATTAGCTCTTTTTGAAATGATGGCCACTGATTCGTACAAGTTACCAGACTTTTCGCTAATTTCTCTTGTCTCTAGTGATTGTTGAAGTTGGAATTTCGATGTCGTTGCTATTATTCATTTTTGTGTGCTATTAATAGTTGTGTTTATATCTCTTGCCTCAGCAAGACCTTTTAATGATTTCTCTTTAATTTTTGCAATATCCTTGCTGTAATTTCCAGCACCACGGTACTCAGAATGATAGGTTGAAATTGCAGTAAGTGTGTTTTCGTAGCGTTCTTCTTGCATTTTTTTAATGCTGTTTTTAGCATAGAGATAAGATGATTCTGCAATAAGATAACTTAACTCTTCGCGATTAATCATATCGGGATAATCGTCTAATGCATTGGTGCACGCTACAATGGCACTTTTGTAATGCCCAAGTTCGTAATACAATTTAGCACTGTTGTAAACCTTAAGCAAAATTCGAGCTCTTAACTCATCAATTTTAGTATTACAATCAGC
>CBDUEX010000410.1:0-1913 GCA_965366305.1 uncultured Bacteroidia bacterium
GAAGAAATACGGTGATTATCAAATGGAGCATCAACACCATTGTGCCGGACTTCGTGCGTATTACTCAGGTGTTAAAGATTTGAATTCAGAAGGATTTATTGAACTGCATTTTGTGAAAGAATCGTTGCCGGGCTACTTCTGGGTTTTTCCATTGCCCAACGGACAAGCAAATGTAGGAATAGGAATGTTGAGCAAATACGTGAGTAAGAATAAAGTAAATCTTAAAAAGCTCATGCTCGAAGTAATTGAAAGTCCGAAGTTTAAAGAACGCTTTGCAAACGCAACATTAGAAAATAAGATTTTAGGTTGGGGATTACCTTTAGGTTCAAAGAAAAGACAGTTGAGTGGAAATCGATTTCTTATTGCAGGTGATGCAGGTTCTTTAATAGATCCATTTACAGGTGAAGGAATTGGCAACGCAATGTTTAGTGGAAAGTGGGCTGCGGAGAAAGCAAAACAAGCTTTAGAAGCCAATGATTTTAGTGCTTCCAACCTTGTAACGTATGATCAAACCGTGTATAAAAAACTAGGAGGGGAGCTACGTGTAAGCACCTTGATGCAGAAGTTAATCAAGTATCCGTGGTTGTTTAATTGGATGATTCGTAAAATTAAGCGGAACGATGAATTACGACAAACCATTACATTTATGTTTGATGATGTGGATTTGCGTAAGAAGTTTAGCAGTCCGATGTTTTATTTGAGAGTATTATTTAAGTAGGGGCTAGGATTAAGGTTCAGGGTTTAAGGTTCAGGGATTAAGGTTCAAGGTTTAATTTCCAATAACCATAGACTATAAATTAAGAATCATAAACTAAGAACCATAAACAACAAACTAATCTTCCTCCAACGTTCGAAACCGTTTTTGCATTCCAATTAAGAGTTTTCGTAAGAATTGATCTTTACACCATCTGAATTTTTTAGTTCCCGGTTTTCTGAAAAACGCACTAACCTCTGTAGTACTAAATTTAATACCCGTTAAGAGAAGCGTTTCTACAATATCGTCGTACTGCCAATTCATGGCAATGCGAAGCTTAATGAGCACCAAATTATTGTTTAATTCCTTTTCAGGAGTAGGTTGTGGTCCTTCTCGTTTTCCTCGTTTTTCGTTAATGAGACCATTGAGAAACGTAGCTAACTCAACATCCGCCATTTCAACAAAGTTCTCATCCTCATCTTTTCGTAACCAGTTTATTACTAATTGCTTATCAACCTTTAAGTCGGCAGATGCAAGTATTTCCACCATCTTATCGTCGTTGTAATTGAAGATGTATCGCAGCCTTCGGATGATGTCGTTGTTGGTCATAATGAGATCTTTAAAGTTCTTAAAATAGGTAGTGAAGAATTATGAAGCTTATTGTTCAAGAGGAAGCTTGTTAATGATTACCAAAGGGCCACCACAATAACTTGCATGACAGCCTTTGCATGCATCAATGGAGGCATTGTAATAATACATCTGAGAATCACCTCGCTCAATTCCTTGCAATGCATTTAAATAAGGATTCGCTAGTGATTGAAAGGTCGATTCGAGCTGTTCGTCTCGTGTTCCCTTTGCGGTTTTTAAGTCCCACAAGTTTGTAGGAATACTTGCAATTGAATCACCTGCTTGCAACTTCGATTTGGCATCTTTGCTAAAGGCAACCATGTCTTGCATCAAACTGGCCATTTCCGAATGTTGGTACATTTCAGCTTTTTCACCCTTGTTGGTTTGAGTGCAAGCAAAAATGAATAGGGACAGTATAACGAAGACAGAAAATTTCACTTTCATCTCAGTGAATTATTCGATAATTACTCCATTTGCCGTAAAACTCAATTTTACCTGAGGTTCAGTAATAGCAGCAATTTCTTCTTCAGATTTCTCAGCATCTTTGGCATATTCTTGTTGTTGTGCCACCGATAATGTATCAATATACGCC
>CBDUEX010000411.1:0-1911 GCA_965366305.1 uncultured Bacteroidia bacterium
GCTATTTCATCATTCACAGAATATTACACTGGTCTTGGTAAAAAACCAATTCTTAAAATAGTTCAACAATCAAGCACAGGAGCTGGAACAAATATCATTGCTGGTTTAGCAACAGGTATGATTTCTACTTTCTCATCTGTATTGTTGTTTGCTGGTGCTATTTGGGCATCGTATGCTTTTGCTGGTTTCTACGGAGTTGCACTTGCTGCTTCTGCTATGATGGCAACTACTGCTATGCAATTAGCAATTGACGCTTTCGGTCCTATCTCAGATAATGCTGGTGGTATCGCCGAAATGAGTGAGCAAGAGCCTATCGTTAGAGAAAGAACGGATATCCTTGACTCTGTAGGTAACACTACGGCTGCAACTGGAAAAGGTTTTGCTATCGCTTCTGCTGCACTTACTTCACTTGCCTTATTTGCTGCTTATGTAACATTTACAGGTATTGATGGAATTAACATATTTAAAGCTCCTGTATTGGCAATGCTATTTGTAGGTGCTATGATTCCTGTTGTATTCTCTGCACTTGCAATGAATGCAGTTGGTAAAGCTGCCATGGAAATGGTGGAAGAAGTGAGACGTCAGTTTAGAGAAATTCCTGGAATTATGGAAGGTACTGGTACTCCAGAATACGGTAAGTGTGTTGATATTTCAACCAAAGCTTCGTTAAAAGAAATGATGCTTCCTGGTATTCTAACCATCGGATTCCCGATTGCTATCGTAATTCTTGGTATGCTAATCTATCCAGACAACAATATGCTTGTAGCTGAAATGTTAGGTGGTTATATGGCTGGTGTTACTGTTAGTGGTGTTCTTTGGGCAATCTTCCAAAACAATGCTGGTGGTGCATGGGATAATGCTAAGAAATCATTTGAAGCTGGAGTTATGATCAACGGTGAAATGACGTACAAAGGTTCTGAAGCTCATAAAGCTGCAGTAACTGGTGATACTGTTGGAGATCCATTTAAAGATACTTCTGGACCTTCTATGAATATTTTAATCAAGCTTACCTGTCTTATCGGACTTGTAATTGCTCCAATCTTAGGTGGTTTACATGGTGAAGCTTCTGAGAAAAAAGCATGTTGCAGTAAAGAAGCAAAAGTAGCTCACGCTAAAGCATGTGAAGGAAAAAATCCTGCTGATTGCAAATACGAAGAAGGTGCTAAAAAAGGATGTTGTTCTAAAGACAAGAAGAAGTGTTCAAAAAAAGAAAAAGCTTCTACTGAAGAAGGTGTATCTTTGAACACAGAGGAAGAAGTTACAGAAACTGTGGAAGCAGCTACTGAATAATCGTCCATCACTAATCATTTATTCGATTTTTGAACAAATTAAGAATTATTACACTACCACTTAGATCTTCTGCTATTGCAGGATTAAAAGGTATTGCTTGTTTGTTTTTCATCCTCGTTTCATCTTCATTTCAACATGCGGCAACGCCAAGCAATTATGAAGAAGAATATGATGGCAATAGAATCGTTTCACTTCATTCGGATGAATTTAACGCATTTACCAGTCGCATTCATCGTCAATTAGATTATGCTGGAGGTGATACTATATCACCATCACTTCTCAATAAAGCATTGCGTGGCTACATGTATTTGAAACATACGCAAAGCTTAACCAATGAGCGGTATTTAACCGTCATCGACTTTTCGAAGTATTGCAATACCAAAAGAATGTGGGTAATCGACATTGAAACCAAGAAAGTGGTTTTTAACGAATTGGTTGCTCATGGTATGAAAACCGGGAATGAATATGCAAAGTACTTTAGCAACACGCATAATTCTAATAAAAGCTCACTTGGTTTTTATACTACCGGTGGCTTGTATTACGGCAGTAATAATTTGTCATTGAAATTGAATGGTTTAGAAAAACGCTACAATTCCAATGCATTTACCAGAGGCATTGTAA
>CBDUEX010000412.1:0-1882 GCA_965366305.1 uncultured Bacteroidia bacterium
TGACCTCGAGTCATAATATATCCATTGCATATATCACGAGTAGAGTCAATTTCTATAAAATCTGCTCGCAGCAAGGTATCATAAATTCCATTAAAACACCCTTCCACAATAAGTTCTACGTCAAAAGAACCTTGAGCAGAATAATTATGTGATGGGTTCATATCCGAAGAGGTAGTCCCATCTCCAAAGTCCCAAGCATAGCTTTTTGCATTGATAGATCGATTTAAGAAATTTACTGTTTCCGATTCGTGGCAATACATTGTATCAGCTATGAACAATGCTTGAGCAAAACTGCTGTCAAATTCGTCTCCTACACCAACAGCATACCAGGCATTGGTAGTGGCAATTACTTCATCACTACAATCTCCAAATAAATCGGCAGCTGATTGAATGGCATAGTAGCGAGCATCTGCATAGTTAGATGAACTAGTAAGGTACACAGTTAAATTTCGATAAGCAATGGCTTCAGCTACTGCGATTCCCATACTATCTACTGAATATGTGTCGCTATTATCATTGGTGCCAGTTCCTCCCTCAGTTAGTAAATAAAACCAAAAGTTTTGAACTCCACTATTGGTATGGACTCCTCCGTTATCGCCTGCCGTGGTGTGCCAATAAGTGCCTAAATAAGTATCTGGATCACCATGTGTGTTTGGGTTTGCCATATTACGAATTCCGTTTCCACTTGTTATTATGTCTTCTCCCACTCTCCAATTAAATTGAGTCGAGTCGGCAAAATATTCTATAGCATTTCCAAAAATATCACTGAACGACTCGTTTAAAGCACCGCTTTGATACGAGTAAATTAAGCCTGCACTATTGGTTATAACTGCATGAGCGATTTCATGACCGCAAACATCAATACTGGTTAATGGAGTAACTGTAGTACCATTGCCATCGCCGTACGTCATTACCGATCCATTCCAAAAAGCATTAGCGTAATTACTTCGATAATGCACGTAGCTTCTAATTTTTGCTCCATTATCATCGAAACTATTTCTATTGAATTTATCATAGAAATAATCATAGGTCATTTCTGCACCAAAGTGGGCATCACCTGCAATTTCATCATAATTTGCATTGAAATTATTCCAATAATTATCTGCGTCTGTAAAATCTACTGCGGCACCATAATTGGTTCCAGTAAGCATATTATAGGTTTCTATTCCTCCACCTCTTCCAGTTTCACGCAATCTATAATTCCCTGGGCTAACACTATCTGTAGTAATGGGCTTAACTCCTCTGTACTTTGTATTGGCAGAACCCTGTACATCTACAATATGAAGTAAATCTTCTTCTGCCCAAAGTTCACCTGAACTTGCATTCACATAAATATTCTTACGAATGAGTGGTTCAATTGCATTTATTTCAAAAACAAAACACAACTCGAAAGGCAGGCTAAAATTAAAGTTTTTTGGAGCATATACCAATTCTCCTTGGGGAAAATAAGTAGCAAATGAATCGTTTTTCCATAACTGATACATTGCCTCTTCCTGCTCGCTTTGCCAGCTAAAAAGTTCGCCACCAGAATAGTTAATTGCCAAATTTCGAGCTTCTTCTTCTTTTAGTGATTTACTCCCAGAAAAATTCTTGTAAATAATACCGTTTACACTTGTCAGTCGTCCATTGGAATAATGACCAATTACTTCGCTTGACTGCACTATAATCCCATTTACATGGTGCTTAAATCGAACATGATGCTCGTTTGATTCGGTTATAAGTTCCTTTGAAACTATAAAGGATTCGTTTCGTGATAGTTCCAATAATTGAATTAAAAAAGCCGGAGTATTCCGTTCACTAACACTTTGATTACCTGATAGTTGATAATGGAATCGAAGTCCCTCTTCTTCTTCTAGCCTCAACTGAATTACATCAGCAGATT
>CBDUEX010000413.1:0-1858 GCA_965366305.1 uncultured Bacteroidia bacterium
CTTCATCATATTTACCTTCTTTCAATAATATCGTGGCAACCTTGTGAAAATAAATTGGTTCCATTTCGTCCAAAATTTGGGCTGCTTTCTTCATTCCTCGAGTCACTTTAAAATTGTTTTGCTCAAGGTTATCGTTCATAAACACATCGGTGTAGATCCTAGAATTGTCATAACTGCCTGATTCATCTAGGAAGAACAAATTAATCGTTTTTTCCACCCCAAGTGCCTTAAAAATCTGATCACTTTTTTGCCGTAAATTGTTGTTAATTAAAACTAACTCATCCCATTTTGCTTTAATCAATTCATCAGTCGAATCAATTAGCATGGCTCGTGAATAGCGAAAAAATGCAACGTGAGGAAACCCGATTTTATATTCAAAGTATCCTCCTTTTACAAGCGATAGATACTCCTCAAATAATTCCTCTTCGGTTTTTTTTCTCACAAAGGAAGCTTCATATGCTTCGATCTCTTCTGGTGATGGCAACACAACTTCAGGATCTCTTTCAAGAAATTTTTGCACTTCTGGTGGCAAGATGTGCTCAGGTGAATAGTAATCCATATTTTCTTCTCCAATGTCCGTTGCTTCAACAACTTCTTCCACCGAATAGGCTTCTTCAACATTCTGGATTGATTCGGTAACTGCATATTCAACACTATCTTTCTCGGCCTTTACTTTTTCAACCCTTGCTGCTTCATCTGTCTTGGTAACAATTCCCAAAGCAATCTTCGCTTCCGCATAGACATGTACTCGCCTTGCTTTTTTTCTTGCTTCCTGTTCCTCTCGTCGCTTTTTAAGGGCTTCCAGGTTATTATCGAAGAAAGTCAGCCATTCCTCGTTGGGCTCTATCTCCTTTCTAACTTTTTCAATTTCGAGTTTATCTCCTTTTTCAAAGAGTGCATTGGTCAAGGTATTTAACACGGCAATGCACTTGCATTCGGCATAAGTTTTGTCCAATTCAATGGTTTTTAAGCAGTTGGCAATTGCTTTATCGTAGGCCTTTGTTCGGTTATACAGCGAGGCCAATAGGCTATAAGCGTAAATGGCATGATCATATTTTTCATGTGTCAAGGAAATAGCAGCATAGCGATGCAGCCAACCTTCCTCAAAACGTACCAAGCGTTCTGTTCTTCGGGGGTCGATGCTACGTTCCCATTCAAAACAGGTGTCTGCATGTTCGCATACTCTTTTCGCTAAATAAATGGCGAAATCGGGCTCGTGTTCTTTGAAATAATGAAATGCATTGTATATGTTCAAGGTATCACCGATATGATAGTTAATGCTGTATTTAAAAATGGTTTTCCGATAAATAAAGCGGTTTTTGATGTATTCATCTTGTAGTTTATCTGCCAGCTGCTCATAATGATAAAGATATTGTGCGGCATTGTTTCTATTGTTTTGTACTGGTTTTGAGTTATTAAGAATGTAATACCGTACAATTTGATCCAGTGCAAATGCCTTATTCAAATTGTCGCTTGTATCGCTGTTCCATACTCCCAATAAAGAATCGATGTTATTGGATGTTTTAATGGTATGGATGTGTGCGTTTGCAGTCACAAATAGAAATAATAGGATGGGGAGTATAATAAGCTTTTTCATCTTGCTAGAATGGCTGACCAAAATAACCATTTTATTTGTAAGAATCATAAAATGTAGCTCTAAAGTTCTGAGGAACTAAAAACACGACATGGTTTACAATGAAAATAATTGAAGAGCTTTATACTGAGAACATTTCAATCCTTATTACGAGGCCACTTTCACATCCTCCTCGGACCAAATTCGTTGTAGTTTTCTTTTATCTTCCAATATTCATGGCATTTGGCTTGAAGATATTTTAGAGTATACCACTTAAATCCTGAT
>CBDUEX010000414.1:0-1858 GCA_965366305.1 uncultured Bacteroidia bacterium
ATTGGAAACAGAAGTCAACATAATTTGAATAAGATGAAAGCTTATCTCTTCACTTCAAAGCGACTTGGCTTTCGAAATTGGACATTAGAAGATGTTCCGAAAATGGTGAAGATAAGTGCCAATCCAGTGGTTATGAAGCATTTTCCTGCGGTTGCCAGACCAGAGCAAACTAAGGATTTTATTGACCGACTAACTGACGATTATACTACCAAAGCTTATTGCTATTTTGCAGTGGATGAATTGACTTCGGGAGAATTTATTGGTTTTATTGGCCTTCTCGACCAAAACTACGATGTATCCTTTGCACCTTATACCGATATCGGATGGAGAATAGCTCCAGAATACTGGAATAAAGGATACGCCACAGAAGGTGCAATACGATGTTTGCACTATGGTTTTGAAGAAATAGGATTAAAAAGAATTATTTCCACTGCTCCTTTAGCAAATGAGAAATCCATACACATTATGAAAAAAATTGGTATGGAATTTTTGCTGAAATTTAAGCACCCTCGATTAGTAGAACATCCATCACTAGAGTTATGTGCTTGTTACCAACTAACCAAAGAACAATATGATAATCGATAAAATAGAAAACGCAAAGCTGTATGAAAGCTTAAGCACAAGATTAGCTGCAGGATTTAAATACATCCAAAACACAGATCTAATTAACACTGAATCTGGCACATACGAAATTGAAGGCAAAGATGTTTTTGCAATAGTTCAGGAGTATGAAAGCAAAAATCAAAGTGAATGCATCATAGAAGCACACTACAAATACCTTGACATTCAATATATTATTTCTGGGGAAGAATGCATTGGTGTAACCACCTTAACCAACCAAGTTCCCTATGAAGTAAATCAAGAGAATGATTACGCATTCTACAAAACCGAAACTGCCCTTGTGCCGCTATCTGCTGGAATGTTTGCTGTTTTTTACCCATCTGATATTCATCAACCATGCGTGGCAAATAATATGCCTCAAAATGTAAAGAAGGTGGTAGTGAAGGTCAGACTGGATTAATCATTCTAGCCAAACAATAGAACCCGATTAAACACCCGGAAAATAAGGTGCAAAATCCGTATGCATTCGATCCTACTGACGTGCACAATGCGTTATATTCGCACCCATGAAGTACACCCTTTTTCTGCTTTTGCTTTTAGCTATTATTAGCTGCACAAGCGAACCAAATGACGCTCAAAACACGAATGATACAATGAACGAAGAAATCATTAACCAAGATACATCATCACTTCAAGACAAGTTAAATGCAAAAAAAGCGAATTTTGATGCGAATGCAGATTCAGTCAAGAAACAAGCATATGCTGAAGGAATACAAGCAATTCTGCAAGCGGAAGTAACAAAAAATGCTCTTCAAAAAGGAGATAAAGCTCCTGATTTTACCCTCACAAATGCCAATGGTAAAAGTGTGAGTTTGTACAAAGAATTAAAAAAAGGTCCTGTTATACTTTTATGGTACAGAGGTGGTTGGTGTCCCTATTGCAACTTAACCCTTCATGCGATGCAAGAGATGCTGCCGAGGTTTGAAGCAGGTGGAGCACAAATGTTTGCTCTTACTCCTGAGGTGCCAGACAAGAGTTTAAGTACTGTAGAAAAAAACGCTTTAGAATTTGAAGTTCTAACAGATGCAGACAATGGTGTTGCTCGAAAATATGGTTTGGTTTTTAAACTAACTGATGCAGTTAAGAAATACTACGAGGATGGATTTGGACTTTCGGCTTATAATGGAAACGACAAAGGAGAACTGCCATTAGCTGCCACTTATGTTATTGGTAGTGACGGGATAGTAACATACGCCTTTTTAGATGCTGATTATAGAAATAGAGCAGAACCAATGGA
>CBDUEX010000415.1:0-1853 GCA_965366305.1 uncultured Bacteroidia bacterium
TTCTGTCCTGCATTGCCTCTAGAATCTGTATTTGATCCTACCGGAGCTGGAGACACATTTGCTGGTGGGTTTATTGGATATCTTGCTTCTACAGATAATGTTTCGTTCGAAAACATGAAACGAGCAGTTATTTATGGAAGTGCAATGGCAAGTTTCTGCGTTGAAAAATTTGGAACCGAACGATTGATTCGCTTGGATAACGAAACCATTCAAAATAGAGTACAAGCTTTTATAGACTTAAGTCAGGTAGAATTAAGCCTTACCAACAAGTAAGAACAGTCTTTACCAATTTCCTTTCGAATTGGTTTTATAACATTTGATTTGGTTGTCCTGCGGGAAGAAAATCATAATTTCACTTATTCTTTGAGCGATTATGTATATTATTGAATATGAAAACTATGAGTAACTCTAACCTTAAAGACAAAATCTGGAAACAGAAAGAAAGCCCAGATATTAATGCTGTTCAAACCATTATCACCGAGCTAGGAGCTCCAGAGCTTATTGCCAATATCTTATGTCAACGTGGCATTGATACACCCCAAAAAGTAAAGCAGTTCTACAATCCTCGAATTTCTGATTTGTATGATCCTTTTCTAATGAAGGATATGGATAAAGCCATTGAGCGAATTCAAACCGCCATCGATAAAAATGAAGGGGTTTTAATATTTGGAGATTATGATGTGGATGGAACAACTTCTGTTTCGCTTGCCTATGCTTTTTTCAAAGACAAGTTCAAAACAATAGAATATTACATTCCAGATCGTTACAAAGAAGGTTATGGGATTAGCAAGCAAGGTATAGACTATGCTAAAGCAAATGGATTGAGTTTGATTATTGCTCTAGACTGTGGCATCCGGTCTGTAGAATTAATTGATTATGCGAATTCGTTATCCATTGATTTTATTATTTGTGATCACCATTTACCTGGAGATAAATTGCCGAATGCAGTTGCCGTTTTAGATCCAAAACGAAGTGATTGTGAATATCCATTTAAAGAACTAGCTGGTTGCGGAATTGGCCTTAAACTTGCTCAAGCATTTTGCCAAGTACACGACTTAGATGACCGTGAGTATTTACAGTATTTGGATTTTACAGCGTTGAGTATTGCTTCAGACATCGTTCCAGTGGTAGATGAAAACAGAGTGCTGGCATATTTTGGATTACGCATTATTAACGAGCAACCTCGCTTGGGAATTCAAAAGTTGATAGAAGTATCCATTAACAAACCCAAACTTAGTATTGGGGATTTGGTGTTCTATTTAGGCCCAAGAATTAATGCTGCTGGCAGAATGGATGACGCCAAAAGTGCAGTGAAAATGTTGCTAGCAGATAATGAAGAAGAAGCTTCACACTTTGCAAAAGAGCTGGAAACACAAAATGCTCACAGAAAGACGGTAGATGCTAAAATAACGGCTGATTTGCAAGAAATCATTGCCAAAAATCCTGACCTTTTGAAACGAAAGACCTTGGTGTTTTACAACGAAGATTGGCACAAAGGAGTGGTAGGAATAGCCGCTAGTAGAGCCATCGAATTGTATTATCGTCCAACCATTATCTTAACCAAGTCGGGAGATGTACTGGCTGGAAGTGCCCGGAGCATTGCTGGTTTTGATATTCATGAAGCATTGCATCAATGCAAAGAGCACTTACTTCAATTTGGCGGGCATAAATATGCAGCAGGCATGACTTTAGACTTGGATAACTTAGACAATCTCCGCGAAGCATTTGAAAAAGTAGGAGAGGAACAACTTAGTGACGAAATGCTTACACCAAAAGTGCATTATGATGCAGCAATGGATGTAAATGATATAGATGATACGTTATTGAACAGTATTCAAAAAATGGAACCGTTT
>CBDUEX010000416.1:0-1851 GCA_965366305.1 uncultured Bacteroidia bacterium
TATTCGCTATCAAGATTATCAAAACTTTATTGACGACCAGGAAGTACTCTTAAAACAATGGCACTCTGATTTTGCACCTTCTGCATTTGAAATAGGTAGAAACGATAAAATAT
The DNA here is from genome assembly GCA_965366305.1 of uncultured Bacteroidia bacterium. Taxonomy (GTDB): domain Bacteria; phylum Bacteroidota; class Bacteroidia; order NS11-12g; family UBA9320; genus UBA9320. The sequence goes on from CBDUEX010000416.1 coordinate 114, forward strand.
TTACTTACCAAAAAAATAGAAATCCCTTTGTTGATCATCCCGAATTTATCGAAAGAATGAACAAAATTGGGAGCACCGATACGAAACCAATTATTAAGTCTTTAGAGCCTGTTGATTCTGTTAAGAATTACGGTGCAGTGCCATTTGCAGGGGAGAAAGCGGTCTATCTAGTAAATACTGGAAACACCGATATAACTCAAATATCAAACGTGTCATTAACTTCTGGAAGTGCAGTGAGTATAAATTCTTTTAGTTCTGAAGCCAAAGAGGGAGAGGTGTTGGAAGTGATTTTAGGATTTGGGAAAACGGCTACAGGTAGCTATAAAGACACCTTAGTAGTTAACCTTCAATCGCAGCTCGGAGAAACTATCCGAATTCCAATTCAATTTTTAATGACTTCCAGCTCAGATGTCGTAACCATAAAAAAGGCAAGGTCTTATTTCAACCAAAATACCAAATCAATTGTCTTAAATGACATACCAGTGGATGTGAAAAGTGTTGAAGTTTGGAATACCAAAGGGCAAAGAATTCTATTAAACGATATATCGTCATCCTTTACCGATATTCCATTCGGTGGCCAAAGCAATGGTGTTTACTTCGTTGTTATAAAAACTATGGAGGAAGTGTATACTTCCAAAATCATAGTTTATTAACATCAAAAAAAGTAACAGTATATGCGTTTTTTTAAAATAGTATTTGCGTCAGCATTAGGGTACATTCTGGCAGCAGCATTAATCATTGGTTTCTTCATTGTAATGATGATCGGTTTAGCATCTTCTGCAAAACCAGAAGTAAATATTCCTTCAGGATCGGTTTTAAACATGAAGTTAAATTATCCCATTATGGATAAGGTGCAAACAAGTGATCCCTTTACTGCATTAGCTGCTTTAGATCCCAATACGCAAATTCCTGTTGGGCTAAATGATATTTTACACACCATAGAAAGTGCAAAGTCAGACGATAATATTAAAGGTATTGTTCTCGATTTAACAACAGTATCTACTGGTTATGCGAAGCTTTCAGAAATAAGAAACAAGCTAGAAGATTTTAAAACTTCTGGAAAGTTTGTATATGCATACGCTGATTACTATTACTATCAAACTTATTATCTTGCCAGTGTTGCAGATAGCGTGTTTGTAAATCCCGAAGGAGAAATGTCGTTTACAGGAATGGTGGCAGAAGTTGCCTTTTTTGCAAAATCACTTCAAAAACTGGGTGTAGAAATGCAAGTAGTGAGAGCAGGCAAGTTTAAAGGTGCTGTGGAATCCTACACACGAAATGACTTGAGTCCTGAGAATAAGGAGCAAATTCAAGTGTATATCAATTCAGTATTTGACCAAACGCTTCAAAAAATATCAGCAACAAGAGGAATCTCCGTTGAAAAATTAAAAGCTGATGCCGACAAATTAGAAATAAGAGGAATCACTCAATTTATTGAAAATAATTACATCGATGCAGCAGTCTATAAAGACGAGTTTTATGCAGCAATGAAAAGACGTATGGGAATTGAGACCACTAAAAAAGTTCCGCTTGTGTCTGAATTGAAATATTCAAAAACGTTAGGAATTAGAGGAGATGGAAAAGAACGAATAGCAATTGTATATTCAGATGGCGATATTATTGGTGGAAAAGGAGATGGAACGCAAATTGCCGCTGAATATGTAGTTGCAACTTTAAAGAAAGTAAGAGAAGACGAGAAGATTAAAGCGGTTGTTTTTAGAATTAACAGTAGAGGTGG
>CBDUEX010000417.1:0-1831 GCA_965366305.1 uncultured Bacteroidia bacterium
AATACAAGTGAATATTCTCGTCGTCTGCCACTTCTTGTACTACGGCTTGAGTGGTATCTCCCTTCTTCCCTGCAATAACTAGTCGTGGTTTTGGATTGGAAATTTTTTTATAAGCCTGAACCAGGTTGACTAAATTTTTTCGTTTATCATAGCTACTAACACATAAAATATAGGGTTCTGTTATTGGACTATGGCTGGATGCTTTGCCAACTGGTTGTGCTGCAAGAGGAATTACTTCGATTCTTTTTTCATCTGTTCCAAAAAATGCGATTAGATCTTTTTTTGTTTGTTCACTCGGAGCAATAATCTTATGAGCATGCTTTTGAGCATAGTTCAGTTTCTGCTTGTAAATTAATCGGTCTATAACTGAATAGTTCTGAGGGTACCTTAGATTGATGAGATCATGAATAGTAACTACAGTTTTAATGTTGGTTTTATGAATTCCAAAAGGAAGCTCATTGCTTAATCCATGATAAATAGCAATACGGTGTTTGATTAAATCTTTGGTAATGCCTTTAATTCTCCATAACGACTTAAAAAATCTATTCCTTCCAAGAGGAGAGATGATTTTTTGGTTAGAAGATGGTTGTGTGTTCGGACTAAAGAGAAACATATCCAAATCGTTGAAATTGTTAAGACCATTAACAACCCAACGTGAATAATTACCTAAACCAGTGGTATTGTTGAAATAACGCTTCGCATCAAATCCAACTTTAAGCTTGAAACTTTTATTTATAGCATGTTCTCCGCTCAATGGATTTGTTTTAAACCGGTACTTGGAAGTCTCTTAAAACATCGTTTAACGAGGTTTTTTTGTCTGTTGACTCTTTTCTTGTTCCTATAATTAAAGCACAGTTTACGCCGTATGATCCAGCTGGAAATTCTTTTTGAATACTACCAGGAATAACAACCGAACGAGCAGGAACACGTCCTCTATATTCTATTGCTTCAGGCCCAGAAACATCGATAATTTTGGTACTTTGTGTAAGAGTTACTCCTGCACCAATTACAGCTTCACTTTCTATGTGAACACCTTCCACGATTATACTTCGGCTTCCAATAAAACAATTGTCTTCAATGATAACTGGTGCGGCTTGAACAGGCTCTAAAACACCTCCAATTCCAACACCTCCACTTAGGTGCACGTTCTTTCCAATTTGTGCACAGCTACCAACTGTTGCCCATGTGTCAACCATTGTTCCGCTATCGACATATGCCCCGATATTTACATAACTTGGCATCATAACAACTCCTCTAGCTAGAAAAGCTCCATATCGTGCAACTGCATGTGGTACAACTCGAATTCCTCTACTGGCATAATCCGTTTTGAGCTTCATTTTATCATAAAATTCAAACGGACCAACTTCAATGGTCTCCATTTTTTGAATAGGGAAGTACAATATCACTGCTTTTTTAACCCAATCATTTACAATCCAACCATTATCTGTTGGTTCAGCACAACGTAATTGACCGGTGTCTATTAGTTTTATTACTTCTCGAATTGCAGTTATCGTCTCTTCTTGAGTTAATAAATCTCTATCATCCCAAGCTGCCTTAATAATCTTTTGTAAATGAATCATATGATAGGTGCGAAGTTAAAATTTAATCGGTAATGCAGCAGTTACTGCATTACAAAATTGGAAAGAAAAGGTAAAAGGAATTGCTTAATTAAGCCAAACAGACATTTCTTTTTTATCAATTTGAAAAGAAATATGTTCTTTAAGGGTGGTAGCCAATGAAACACCAACAAAATCTGCTTGAACAGGGAACTTGTGATGATCTCTATTTGCTAAAACTGCCACCTTAATTGTTTTAGGGTGAAAGTTTAAGA
>CBDUEX010000418.1:0-1807 GCA_965366305.1 uncultured Bacteroidia bacterium
TTGTGGTTTTTAAAAAACAGACCAACTTATTGGTACTCCACTCCACGCAAAGCACAACGGTAGAAATAGAACTGTTTTATGCTCCACCTGTTCAGGTTGCTCTAGAGCTAACAAGAAATAAAAAAGCAGATTGCGATAAGCCGGTTACTATTCCTCAATCACAATGGAGGGCAGGCCTTCCAGAACCAGATTCGGGTAGAAATGCCGTAGTCGTGAAACATTGCATCATACATCATTCCGCGGGCAGTAATACCGACACCAACTATCTGAATACAGTGCGTAATATCTATTTGCTACATACCCAAAGCAACGGATGGGATGACATCGGTTACAACTTTGTAATTGCTCCAAACGGAGTTATCTTTTCTGGCAGAGATGCACAAGGAGTTGCGGATGAAGACAATATACAAGGAGCTCATTTTTGTGCTAAAAATGGAGGCACTATGGGAGTTTGCTTGCTTGGAAATTACAACCTCATCTCTCCCACTCCTTCAATGCAAAATAGCTTAAACAATTTGTTATCTTGGAAGTTGCATAAAGAAGATATTGCTGCCTCTGCCTCATTCCCACATCCTACAGGTTTGGATGATGATTTAGGAAGCATTGCCATGCATAGAGATGGATGCCCAACGGCTTGTCCGGGAGATTCAGTTGCTCTTTTATTGCATGATATTAAATACGAAGTTCAACAGTTGATAGATGAATGCAATGGAAGTGTTGCAGTAGAAAAACCAGTTGCTAAGTTCAAACAAATGGTGTATCCGAATCCAAGTACGGGTAAGTTTTACGCTCTAATTGAAAAGAGTGCAGGCATTACCAAGTATCGCATTATCGATCAACAAGGAAAGGAAATTGAAAACAACCGTTATCCGAATACTGGAAAAATTGTTGTGGACGTGCCTTCAGGAACTTATTATTTAGAGCTTTGGAATAACGAAACAAAAATTTCGAGTCAAGTAATACTTATTGAAAATCAATAAATTAGTCAATAGTCTTCCACTTAGAAATCTAAGCTTTTATGTGTTGGACTATGCTACCTAAATAACTACATTTGCACCCCCCTTAGGATATGTGGGAAAAAATAGCCAATACAATACTGAGAAATAGACGTGCCCTAATCATCTTTCTGGTGATAGCTACGGCTCTGCTTGCGTATCAAGCCTCTAAGGTTCAGTTGGCTTACGATAATCCCAAATTTATTCCTGACGATGATCCCGACTACATAGCCTACGAAGAATTCAAAAAGACTTTTGGAGACGATGGTAGTGTAATGGTGGTTGGTATTGACGACGAAAAACTACATCAACTTGATTTTTTCAATGCATGGCATGATTTAACTGAAAAGTTAGATTCTACTGAAAACATCAAACAGGTATTATCCATTGCGAATATCAAGGACTTAAAAAAGACTTCAACAATGAGTTACGTGGAGAACGACTCATTTGTAACATCTGTTTTTAAGGCGGTACGTTTAATCCCTGAGAAACCAAAATCACAAGAAGAATTAGATCAGTTATTTATAAAACTACGAAACCTTAAGTTTTACGAAGGTTTGTTGTTTAAAGACAGCAGCAATTTTACGCTGATGGCTATTACACTAGAAAAATCTATTCTGGATACAAAGCAACGTTTGGGATTTGTGAATGGATTGCAAAAGGAAATTTCAGAAGTATGCAGGCAATACGATGTTGATGTACATTTCTCTGGCTTGCCTTTCATTCGAACTAAGATGTCGCAAATGATTCAGCAAGAGTTAGTGCGATTTACATTGGTTTCGATGCTGTTAACTTCTCTAATTTTGCTCTTC
>CBDUEX010000419.1:0-1802 GCA_965366305.1 uncultured Bacteroidia bacterium
CATGATTCATAATTCAGGATTCATGATTCTTAATTTAGGATTCATAATTCTTGATTCTTAATTCAGGATTCATAATTTATGCTCCTATGCTCTGTTTCAGCCGACTGGCTAACAAAGTCAACGCTTTTTGAATTCAACATAGCAAATGCAAAAAGAGTATATTGATTGCGTTTGTTAACTTCACAATCAACGAATTAAATTAATGGTTAAATTTGAACTATGAAAAAACTATGGTTGATTTTACTGGCTTTCACACCTCTGATGGTGTTTGCACAAGAAGAAGTAGATGTTGACATCGATGTTGATGTAGAAATTGAAGAATACGATGAGATTGAGGAACCGGTTGAAGGAGAAGAAGCTTTTGAGGTATTTGATGTAGCTGAAAAAGCAGAATTCAAAGGTGGTCAAGAAGAATTATACAAGTATTTAGGCTCGAACTTAGAATATCCACCAGTGGCACTAGAAGATAGTATTGCTGGAACGGTAATTCTGTTGTTTGTAGTGGAGAAAGATGGCACCATCAAAGAGATATCTGTAGTAAGCAAAAAACTCGGCTATGGATTAGAAGAAGAGGCAATTCGAGTTATAAAATCTACCAGTGGCATGTGGACAGCAGCTAAACAACGCGATAAAAACGTGAGAATGAGATACCGCTTGCCAGTTAAATTTGTAATATTTTAATGAAATACACTGTTGCGTTACTTCTAATCTTAGTTTCATTGGGCACATTTGCTCAAACAAAAAAAGATGTAGATGAAGAGAAATCCTCCATAAACAGTGCTATTCCTGCAAGGTTTAAAGGTGGAGAAGAAGCGTTAAAAAAATATTTAATTCGTAAAACCGTATATCCTAGTATCGCATTAGAGAATGATGTGCAAGGCGAAGTAATGGTAACTTTTGTAATTGATAGAACAGGAGCAGTTACCAATGTAGGTGTAGTAGGTAAGAAAATTGGATTTGGTTTGGAAGAGGAAGCGATGCGTGTGATACAAAGCACTAGCGGTATGTGGACGCCCGCCAGCCAAAAAGGCAAAAATGTATCGATGCGTTTTCAAATACCCATTCGATTTAATGTAGAGCCGGCTAAGAAGAAGTCGAAAAGTAAACGCAGAAAAAGATAATCATTTGTCACGAATATTAGCATTAGACTACGGCGGTAAACGTACTGGAATAGCAACAACAGACCCTTTGCAAATCATCGCTACTCCACTAATTACGGTGGAAACGAAGGATTTGATGGATTACTTGAACAAGTACATTGCCTCAGAAGATGTAAGTGACTTGGTAGTAGGGCAACCCACACGACACGATGGTAGCTTTTCAGGAATTGAAACTAAAATCCTTGAATTTGTCCAAGATTTTGCCAAAACACATCCTTCCATAAATATTCATAGAATTAATGAAATGTATAGCAGTAAAGACGCCATGCAGGCATTAATAAAAAGTGGTGTTAAAAGAATGGCAAGAAGAGATAAGAAATTGTTGGATAGCACCGCTGCAACCTTACTTTTGCAGGAATTTTTATACAAGTAATGATTTATCCTATTAGAGCATACGGAGATCCGGTTTTACGACAGGAATGTGAAGATATTGAGAAGTTTGATGAAGAGCTTACAAAGTTGGTTGCCGATATGTTTGAAACCATGGATGCGAGTGATGGCGTTGGGTTAGCTGCACCTCAAATTGGCAAGGCTGTTAGGCTTTTTGTTATCGATTCGACCTTGTTTGTTAAGGATGATGAAGATGCCGGGACGCGACAAGCCTTTATTAACCCAGAGATTGTGGAAGAAGAAGGGGAGGAA
>CBDUEX010000420.1:0-1775 GCA_965366305.1 uncultured Bacteroidia bacterium
AGAACACAATAGGAGGGGTTCTTATTCCAAAAAGAATAATAGTAAATACAAAAAACACAATCATTCCAATCAGAAAGAAAGTAGGCATCCACCAACTTAAAGCAAAACGCAAAAAGCGTGCATATCCACTCTCGATTTTTGGCATTATCTTATTCATAAACCAGTTCCCTACGGGTGTTAAATAATACCTGTTGGTGATGGAAATGATAATCGCTGCAATAAATAACCCGCCAAGCAAATTGAAATTGGCAAAGTATAGCAGTACAGCAACAATTCCTAATAGTAGGTTTCTAACCCAAAACTTCCGTGCTTTTGATTTTTCATTATTACCGATTTTGATCCAATCTGATGTCAACACTGGGTTGACAACCAAAGCCACAAAAAGGGAAGATGAAAGAACAATAATCAATGTAATTGGTAAGTACTTGAAGAATTCACCCATTAAACTTGGCCAGAACATAAGTGGCACAAATGCCGCTACAGTAGTTGCAGTGGATGCAATAATTGCTGTTGCAACCTCACCGGTACCTTCAATGGAAGCTCTATCTTTTGACTTACCCCGTTCGGAATAGAGTCGATAGACGTTTTCTACGATTACAATTCCATTATCCACCAGCATACCTAATGCTAATATTAATGAGAAAAGCACCATCATGTTCAAACTGGTGCCACTGTAATTAAGTATGGCTATTCCCATTAGCATTGAAAGCGGAATGGCTATTCCAACAAAAAGAGAATTTCGAACTCCAAGAAAGAAGATCAATACACCAACTACTAAAAGAACACCTAAAATGATACTGTTCTCTAAGTTGTTAACCATGTTCTTGGTCATCTTACTCTGGTCGTTGGTTATAATGACTTCTAGATCCTTTGGCAGAACATCTTGTTTAGCAGTTCTTACAATTTCTTGAATTTTTTCAGCTGCCGCAATTAGGTTACCACCACTTTTCTTTTTAATATCTAAAGTTACAACTGGTTCGCCATTTAGTCTGGCATAGCTGGTAGCTTCTTTCGGACCAAAACTAACTTCACCAATGTCTCGCAAGTAAACGATGTTTTGAAACTCGCTTTTTACGATTACATTTTCAATTTCACGGTAGTCTTTGAACTCTCCATCGATACGAATGTTTCTTCTGGTGATATCGCTTCCTTCGATGCTTTTTATATCGCCACCACTCATGGTTACGTTCTCGCCGGCAATAGCTTGCTCAATATCATTAAGTGACAGTTCCAATGCCTCCATCTTTACTCGGTCGATAGAAATTTCTACTTCCTCCTCAGATAAACCTGATAAATCTACAGAAGAAACTTCTGATAAATTTTCCATTTCATCTTGAAGGTATTCTGCATATTCTTTGAGTTTATCTTGACTGTAATCGCCACTAACGTTTACATTCATCACTGGGAATTCGGAGAAATCCATCTCCATTACACTCGGATCTGCTGGCAAATCGTTCGGTAAGTCTATCTTGGCTTTGTCAATAGCATCTTTAACCTCTTGCAATGCTTTTTCTCCATTGATGGTAAATTCAAATTCTGCAATAATTACAGAGAAATCTTGAATACTGGTAGAGGTTAACTTCTTTAAGCCTGTAATGGTGTTTACTTCCTTTTCTATAGGTCTTGTTACCAAATTCTCCATATCAATTGGAGAGTTTCCTGGGTAAGCTGTATTTATATATACTATAGGTTGCTTTATTTCAGGAAAGCTTTCTTTAGGCATAGATGTGTAACTCTTGTACCCTACAATTAACAAGATAGCAATTATTACATAA
>CBDUEX010000421.1:0-1757 GCA_965366305.1 uncultured Bacteroidia bacterium
AATGAAATATTGGTTCTAAATGAAAATACAGCAACACCAAAAACCACCAAAAACAGAAACTTTGGATTGGTCCAAAAATCCCATTTTTTATGAATAATACTGCTTACCAAGTAGCCAATAATAATTGGTGATGCATATAGAATAAAGTGAAATCCGAATTTGAAATCGGCGAAATAGGCTTTATACCAATAACTCGTTAAAAGTGAAATTTTACCGCCATTGTAAGGAATGTAATTGTAGTATCGAAAAAAACAGAATCCAATCAGAAATAGGAGAGCAATAATCAATTCAGACCAGCTGAAATGGGATGTGTAAAATTTGTTAAGGTATTGAAGAATCTTTTTCAAATTGCTCTAAATCAAAACAATATTAAGCTATCCACTTTGAAATGTAAAAGACGTCAGTAAAAACTTAAAATCTTCATCAAGATTTGAGTTATACTTGTGCTTTAAGAACAAAAAATGCCATCATTTTCACACCTACATTGTCATAGCCAGTTTTCTCTTTTAGATGGAGCTGCACCTATTGACGCCATGTTTGCAAAAGCCAAAGCAGACGGAATGCGTGCTGTTGCACTTACCGATCACGGGAATATGTTTGGTGCATTTAAGTTTGTTAACTCTGGACTTAAGCACGGTGTTAAACCCATCGTAGGTTGTGAGTTCTATATGGTGGAAGATCGCACTCGCCGTTCGTTTGTAGGTGATACGAAAGACAAGCGTTACCATCAGTTAATATTGGCAAAAAATCAGAAAGGGTATGAGAACCTATCACTTCTATGCTCAATTGGGTACATGGAAGGACTCTATGGCAAGTATCCAAGAATCGACAAAACAACTCTTAAGAAATACAGTGAAGGTTTAATTGCAACTTCATGCTGCATAGGAGCAGAGATCCCTCAAGCAATTTTGTTTAAAGGAGAAGAAGAGGCAGAAAAATTGGTGAAAGAATACATCGAAATTTTTGGAGATGATTTTTACATTGAATTACAACGTCATGGAATAGAAAATATTGACGGTACTGGAATGAGTCAGGAAGCAGTGAATCAAGTGCTTATGAAGTTTGCTCACAAGTATGATTTAAATGTAATTGCTACCAATGATTCGCACTACATGGAAGAAGATGATGCCCTTCCACACGACATTTTACTTTGTGTAAATACAGGTTCCCGACTGTCAGACCCTAAAGGATACGGTAAAGGAATGCGTTTTGCTTTCCCTAATAATGAGTTCTTTTTTAAAACTCAAGAAGAGATGGGAAGGCTATTTGCCGATATTCCTCAAGCTCTAGACAATACCAACATTATTGTAGATAGCATTGAAACGCCAAAGCTAACTCGGGATGTACTGCTGCCTAATTATACCATGCCTCCTCAGTTTAAAACGCAAGATGAGTATTTGCGATATTTAACTTTTGAAGGTGCAAAACGAAGGTATCCTCAAATGTCGATTGATATTGAAGAGCGATTGAATTTCGAATTGCAAGTAATTGCTGCAAGTGGTTATCCAGGTTATTTCTTAATTGTTCAAGACTTTACAAGTGTAGCTCGTAAAATGGGTGTTGCTGTTGGTCCAGGAAGAGGTTCAGCTGCGGGCTCAGCTGTTGCTTATTGCTTGGGAATTACCAATGTAGACCCTATTGCTTATGACCTACTGTTTGAGAGATTTTTGAATCCGGAACGTGTTTCACTTCCAGATATTGATATTGATTTTGATGATGAAGGAAGACAAAAAGTAATCGATTATGTAGTTGAAAAG
>CBDUEX010000422.1:0-1753 GCA_965366305.1 uncultured Bacteroidia bacterium
AACAATCGGCAATGGATTTAGACTCACGGTAACATCTCCATTTATTGGGTCACTGCAATTATCTGACAGTGTAACCACATAAGTTGTTGCAGCATTGGGCGTCACATTTTTTGACGAACCAATCCCAAGGCCATTATCCCATGTTAATTGATAAGCAGAAGAAATTCCTCCTGCTACTTGCGGTGTTAAAAGAATACTTTTTCCATCACAAATAGAAGTATCATTGGGCATAGTTAATGACAATGCATCTCTAACAAATACTGCATGACTAGCAGTACCATCTTTAGGAGTACACCCATCACTAATTATAACAGGAATAATCGCATCTGCAGTTAATGAAATTTGATATACCGACGAACTTCCTAAACCGGAATTCCAATTGTATGTATAACTTGAAACATCACCTCCAGTAACGTTCGCTTCTAATTGAATCTGTTCTCCAAAACAAGATGAATCAGGAGCAGTTATCGTAACTATTAATGAATCTAACACTGAAACAGTAACAGATTTTGAAGGTTCAAATACACTGCACCCATCTTTAAGTTTAACGATGTAAGTAGTATTTGCTATTGGATTTACCGTAAGACTAGCTTGACTTCCAAACCCTGTTCCCCAATCATATTGATATCCCGAGGCAATGCCGCCATTGGCAATAGCCACTAAATCAACACTTGTTCCATAACAAATAGAAGTGTCGTTGCTTATTTCGAGCTCAATTGAATCGCGAACAATAATCGTATAAAATGCGGTATCAAACGTTTCAGAACATAAATCAGTAAGGCTAATCCAATAATTATGAATTCCAGAGCCTACAGGAGAAACAGTTTCATTATAACTTGAAGCCAGTCCTCCACTGTTTCCAGTTGAGGTTGTAAACCAATAACTGCCTGTGCCTCCACTTCCATTTAGAAGTAAATCTGTATTTGTGCCTTCACAAATTGTGGTGTCATTGCTTTTAGTAAATGAGATGGGGTCTCTCACGGTTATTTCAAAAGAAATTGTATCACTTTGAAGAGTACAGCCATCACTTATAGTTAATTCAATTGTTTCGTCCGCAGTGAATTGAGTATTCCATGGATTTGAATTTATACCACTTGGCAACCAGGTGTAAACATAATTTAATGCATCTCCACCTGTAGCAGAAGCAACCAAACTTATTTGTTCAAGATAGCACAATGTTGAATCTGGAATTGGGTTTAGTTTTAGTGAGTCACGCACAGTAACTACAATGGAATCGTATAAATATTCTTGTAAACAATCATCTCCAAATAAAACATAAATGGTGGTATCATTTTTTGCATTTAGAGTATAGGTGCTATCCCCTCGCATACCATTCCAATAATACACATAATCCGCTCGATTTCCACCACTTCCGTATGCTTCTAAATCTATTGTCTGATTATAACAAACAACAGTATCTCTGCTGGTTGAAAGTTGTATTGGAGGCCTAAATGCCTCGAAACTTGCTTTAAATCCAAGCTCTACCACAAAATTATCTGAAAAGTGTGTTATCGTTACCGCCCCTGATGATATTAAAATGGGATTGCCACCATTAGGCAATGTATTTCCGGTAAACCCTCCGATTAGAACACCAGATGGGTCACTGCCATCATACACATATATCGAATCCCAATTGGTTTCATAAAAGAACTCTAAAAAAGTAATATGTGCACTGTCGCTTTGTCCAAAATTAATAGTAATTGTATCCCGAGATAAGTTTGAATAATCTCCTTCTGCTCCGTGGTCATATACA
>CBDUEX010000423.1:0-1750 GCA_965366305.1 uncultured Bacteroidia bacterium
TTTCAATACTTATTACTCACTACCAATCTCATTCGCCGCGGCGAACTCACATCTCTTGTCTCCCATCTTAAGTCTCACATCTCTTGTCTCCCATCTTAAGTCTCACATCTCTTGTCTCACATCTCATTCGCCGCAGCGAACTCACATCTCATATCTCACATCTCTTGTCTCATATCTCATATCTCAAATCTTACGTCTTATATCTATTTTCTTCCTAAATTAGTCCCGTGCTAGCGAAATTAAAATCTCTGGGCCCTGGTTTATTGTACGCCGGAGCGGCAATTGGTGTCTCTCATTTGGTTCAAAGCACCCGAGCGGGAGCTCAATACGGTTATATTTTAATCATTGCAATAATTCTCGCTCATCTATTTAAGTATCCATTTTTTGCCATTGGTCCGCGTTATGCACAACAATCTGGGAAATCTCTGGTGGAAGGATATGCTAAAATAGGACAATGGGCGGTGATTTTACTGCTCGTACTTTCGGTTACTACCATGTTTACCGTTCAAGCTGCAGTAACTATTGTTACAGCGGGCCTCGCTCAAAAATTAACCGGAATAACACTTCCGCCTTGGCAATGGTCTGCTATTTTATTAGTCATTTGTTTTCTAATTCTGCAAGTCGGGAAGTTTAATGTTCTAGACAAGCTAATGAAAGTAATTATGATCGTTCTCTCATTATCAACCCTACTAGCGTTCGTATTTTCTTTTGGAGTAGAGAAACAAATTACGAGTGAAGGCTTGAAAATTTTCACCTTGAACAACGATAAGGATTTAGGCTTTTTGATTTCTCTAGTTGGTTGGATGCCAGCACCTCTAGACATTGCCATTTGGCATAGCATATGGACCATCACCAACGGAGTAAAATCGAAATCCGAAAACAATGGAAACTTTGATTTTAACGTGGGGTTTTATGGAACTGCCATTCTCGGCATCTGCTTCTTAATTTTAGGAGCAAATACATTGTATGGCACAGGAGTGCAAATCGAAACAAGTGCTGGAAAATTCGCTTCGCAATTGGTAGATATTTTTACCATAAGTTTAGGTCCGTGGTCTTATTACATCATTATTGTTGCGGCATTTACAACCATGTTTAGCACCACACTAACTTGCTTGGATGCCATGCCTCGTGTAATGGATAGAATTAGTATGCAGCTGAAGTTTCCAAAATTGTTAAATACGCGATTCTGGATGATAATTCTGGTTTTCGGAGCCCTCTTACTTCTTGCAACGTGCATTGAATCAATGGGTCAAATGGTGCAATTAGCTACCACCATTTCGTTTCTAACCGCCCCGGTGTTGGCTTATTTAAGTTACCGCCTCGTAGCACTAGAGAAAGATCGTTTTCGTATTTGGAATTCAACCGAAAAAAGGCTCGCTCAAGTAGGTTTGGTTCTATTATTAGCCTTAAGTATTCTTTATATCATTCAAATGCTGTAAACTTGAAGTAGAAAAAGAGAAGATTGGAATCTGCCACCATTGATATTGAAACAGCAAAACCACTTTCGAAGTATACCGACAGTGAATTAATTGCTTCTGTTTTAAGTACAGGCGACAATAGCTTTTTCGGGGAATTGTACGATCGCTATGCCGATAAGGTATATGGCAAGTGCATCCAAATGGTACGTGATACAGACCTAGCTCAAGACTTAGCTCAAGATATTCTTGTAAAAGCCTTTTTGAAATTAAATACATTTAAAGGCAACAGCAATTTTGGTACATGGTTGTATCAAGTTAGTTATACGCATTGT
>CBDUEX010000424.1:0-1749 GCA_965366305.1 uncultured Bacteroidia bacterium
TCTTCTATTATTTTGAGTAGGCTATTGCCCACTTTAGCTAAATATTCAGGCATCCAAATAATCAGTGTTTTTGCCTCCCCTTCAAAAGGCTTGAGAGCCAACCTAGAAAGTATGCTTCTACTCTCTTCTCGGGTTATATTCAGTTGCTTATTTTCATCCTTCGCTATTTTAGAAACCCAATCGGTTTTATTGAAATAAGGATTTTCTGCTGCTATTTCTCGCCACTCCGAAATGAAATTGGTGCTTACTTCTTTAGATCCTACCGTTGGGTAAGTAAAGTGAACATCGGGATGAGTTAGCTTGCTTATTTTAACACATGAATTACACGTTCCACACGAATCTGTTTCGGTTGGGTTGGTGCAATAAATTAGTTGGGTTAGGGCAAATGCCAGACTTAAATTTCCACTTCCTTCTGGACCTAAAAACAATTGAGCATGTGGAAGCCTATTCTGCTTAAAATTTCGAGCTATTTTTAGTTTAATGTCTTCTAAACCGTGTACTTCACTAAATTTCATTCAGTTGTTTTTGTTGCCATTTCTTTTTTAACTCCCAATGCAATTGTTCCAATGAGTAACAAGTATATTAATCCACTAAAAGTGTTAGATAACATCTTTCCAGTTGCATACGTTTGAGGTTCGAATTTAAATTCGACCTTATGTTTTCCTGCCGGAATTTGTAATCCCCTTAGAATGTAGTTTGCACAAACATGGTCAACTTGTTTGTCGTCGATATATGCGTTCCAACCATCATTGTAATAGATTTCAGAAAATACTGCAAATCCTCCAGAAGCAGAATTGCTTTCATAAGATAAATTTTCAGGATGATAGTTAAGAAGTGTGATAGAAGAATTGCTATCTAAACTAGAAGTTGCCGAAACATTGCCTTCGAATTTTTTCTCAACGATTGCAAATTCAGTTGCATTTAAGCGACCTAAAGCCACCATTGCACTGTCTGGGTTTGCAGCAAGTTGAATTGAAGGAACAAACCAAGCATTTCCAAGAGCTCCTGTGTTCACGGTGTATTTAGGCTCTGGACTGTTGTTTTGCCGATCTGGAAACATCACATATTTCGTATTTAGCATATTTAGTATCTGATTTCCTGAAATTTTTCCTTTGCTTAAGTCATCCATTAAATACCAATCCCAAACTTCTTGATACCTTCTAATTTTTGCGGCACTATAACCCCCTAGCGATTTATGGAAGAATGATGCTCGAGTGCTTGCTAAAGGATTAACAGTTAAATCCAAAACACGATGATAACTTGGATCTTTCATTATTTCCAGGTCTACACTATTGGGGACAACCGCATTTTGAACTGAAATTTTACGTTTGAAGTCATCATCACTAAGGTATCTTTTTCCTACTCCCCACATGTCGGCAGTAACCAAAAGTCCAATAGCGATTAGAGCATATTTTAGCTCAAATTTCTTTTTGTAATAGAACCAGATGATTAAAAAGAGTGCACCGATAAAGAAAAGCGAGCGGTAGCCATCTTTTTTCATTGCTTCAATTCTTTTATCTGCTAACATCTCTTTAAACTGATTGATGTTGGCTGGAGAAGCTTGCTGACCGCCTTGCTGTAAATTAGACTGTGCAAAACGGGTGTCGTTATCGTACACCATTTCTCCAACTTCGTTGTATTGTGGATTTGAATTAAAGTCATTGAACACAGTGCTGAAAAATGTCAAGATAACAACAAATCCTAATGCTCCAAATCCGGCATATTTAAGTTTGTTGGCTACCTTTTCAT
>CBDUEX010000425.1:0-1723 GCA_965366305.1 uncultured Bacteroidia bacterium
CGATGCGTACGGGCTTGCGATGAAGTTCAAGGAGAGTTTGTTCTTAGTATGTCAGGCAGAGGCTTTGACTCAATGATTATAAAAGGAACAGATCAAAGTTTCATGGATTCAGCCTGTGTAAGTTGTGGTGCATGTTCTCAAGCCTGTCCAACTTCAGCAATTTCTGATGTTTTCCAATCCAAAGCATTAGAAGCAACCGAAACTACAAGAACTATTTGCACCTATTGTGGTGTGGGATGTAACTTAGATGTATCTACTGCAAGTGGAGAAATATTAAGCATTCAAGCTCCCTACGATGCCGAAGTTAATCAAGGACATACTTGTCTAAAAGGGCGTTATGCATTTAAATTTTACGATCATCCAGAGCGATTGAATTCACCCATGATCAAACGAAATGGAGAATTTGAGAAAGTAAGTTGGGATGAAGTTTATGACTATATCGCAACTAAACTTACTGGCTTTAAGGAAGAATTTGGACCTGATTCAATTGCGGGAATTTCATCAAGTAGATGTACAAATGAAGAAAACTACTTAATGCAAAAATTCATTCGAGCGGTTGTTGGAACCAACAATATTGATGGATGTGCAAGAGTATGCCACTCTCCTACTGCTTTAGGAATGCAACGCACATTTGGAACAGGTGCAGCAACAAATTCAATTGATGATTTAAAGGATACGAATTGCATCATGGTAATTGGAGCTAATCCAACAGATGCACACCCCGTAACCGGTGCAAAATTGAAGCAATTTGCCATGAAAGATGGTAATGTCTCTATTGTATTAGACCCAAGAAGAACAGAATTAGCAAGATATGCAACACATCATATCGCATTACGACCCGGAACAAATGTAGCCGTGTTAAATATGATGATGTACTACATTATTACTGAAGGCCTTGTTGATGATAGTTTCATTGCGGCAAGAACAGAGGGATATGATGCTTACAAAAATGAAATTCTATCTATTGATTTAGATAAACTAGAGGAAGTTTCAGGAGTTACCCGAGAAGAAGTAAAACTTGCAGCAATAGCTTATGCTACGGCACCTAATGCTATGTCTTTCCACGGCTTGGGAGTTACAGAACACAGTCAAGGTACATTTACCGTAATGCAAATAGCTGACATCGCACTGCTTACAGGTAACATTGGACGGCGAGGTGTTGGCGTAAACCCACTAAGAGGACAAAACAACGTTCAAGGAAGTGCTGACATGGGAGTTCAACCACATCAAGGTGCTGGATACTTAGACATTACAAAACCGGAAGTTAATCAACGATACAATAAATTCTACGGGGTAGATGTGCCTAGCCACATTGGCTTCAAAATACCAGAAATGTTTGATGCTGCCATTGCAGGTAAGCTTAAAGCAATTTGGATAATTGGTGAAGATGTTGTTCAGACCGACCCCAATACAAAAAAGGTAATTAAAGCATTAAATAGTACCGATTTGGTGATCGTGCAAGAACTGTTCATGACAGAAACTGCACTTCAAGCAGATGTAATTCTACCAGGAGCTTCATTCTTAGAAAAGAGTGGAACCTTTACCAATGGTGAACGAAGAGTTCAAGCGGTACGACAAGTAGTTGAACCCGTTGTTGGAGCGAAGGTTGACGGCCAAATCATAGTTGATATTATGAATAGAATGGGTTATCCTCAACCAGAATACGATGCCGCAACTATGTTGGATGAAATCAATCAAATTGTGCCATTTTTTGCAGGTATTA
>CBDUEX010000426.1:0-1721 GCA_965366305.1 uncultured Bacteroidia bacterium
TTGATAGTTTCTGTCTCTACCTTGTTTTGCTGTTCCCCCTGCAGAATCTCCCTCCACTAAGTACAACTCACAAATTGCTGGATCTTTTTCAGAACAATCCGATAATTTTCCAGGTAAGCCTGCTCCTCCCATTGGAGTTTTACGCTGAACCATTTCACGAGCTTTTGCAGCAGCATGACGAGCTTGTGCGGCAAGCATTACCTTTTGAACAATTATTTTAGCTTCATTTGGATTTTCTTCTAGGAAGTTAGTAAGCATTTCAGAAACAGCTTGGCTAACAGCAGAAGTTACTTCTCTATTTCCAAGTTTTGTTTTTGTTTGACCTTCAAATTGAGGTTCTGCCACTTTAACTGAAATAATTGCAGTTAATCCTTCACGAAAATCATCACCTGCTATTTCCACTTTCATTTTAGAAAGCATTCCAGACTCATCCGCATACTTTTTAAGTGTATGTGTTAAACCTCTTCTAAATCCAGATAAGTGAGTTCCTCCTTCATGTGTATTGATGTTGTTTACATAAGAATAAAGATTTTCAGCATATGAACTGTTGTAAATCATTGCAACTTCAACAGGAATACCATTTTTTTCGCCTTCCATTGAAATTACATCACTCATAATAGGTGTACGAGTGCCGTCGAGGTATTTAACAAATTCTATTAATCCCTGTGTGCTTTTAAAATCTTCACGAATGAAGTTTCCTTCTTCGTCTTTATTTCTTCTATCTGTAATGCTAATTTCAACTCCTTTATTTAAGAAGGAAAGCTCACGCATTCTTAATGAAAGCGTATCCCAATTAAACACGGTTGTTTCACCGAAGATTTCAGGATCTGGGAGAAATGTAACCATGGTACCTTGTTCTGTAGTTGGCCCAACTTCTCTAACATCGTATTTTATTTTTCCTTGAGAATATTCTTGTTCGTATTCTTTACCTTCTCGATATACTGTTGCTTTTAGATCGATAGATAGGGCATTAACACATGAAACACCAACTCCGTGTAAACCACCAGAAACTTTATATGAATCTTTATCAAATTTACCACCAGCACCAATTTTGGTCATTACTACTTGTAATGCTGATACTCCTTCTTTTTTATGAATTGCAACGGGAATACCTCTACCATTATCTTTAACGGTAACCGAGTTATTCTCATTAATCCAGACATCTATTTTGTCACAATGGCCAGCCATTGCTTCATCAATTGAGTTATCTACAACTTCATATACTAAATGGTGTAATCCTCTAACTCCTACGTCTCCAATATACATCGATGGACGCTTACGTACGTGCTCCATTCCCTCTAGGGCTTGGATACTATCAGCACCATAATTCTTGGTTTCTTCGCTCATTTATTTTGGGTATAAATTAAAGCGTGAAAATACGATTTTTAGGTGGATTAGGGAGGGAATAGAGGGGTCGGATTTATCCACATACAACCCACAATAAATACTATCTAAAATGCAGATAGTCAGTAAGTTATATTATGAAATTTCGCCTCGTAAACTTTTAGATAACATTTTAATTCTATCCTTAAATTCGAAATTACCAATTACCCACATTAGTTTGGTTAAAGCAGCTGGAGAAGTGATGTCTTTACCATTTGCAACAATCTTGTTTTTAAGGAAACTGCTTGCTGCATATTGGCCTATTTCTATGCGGCCATTTGCACTTTGTGTAGTAGCTAAAATAATTACTTCATTTTTCTCACACGACTTAACAAGGT
>CBDUEX010000427.1:0-1718 GCA_965366305.1 uncultured Bacteroidia bacterium
TCGCTCATATATGCCTTGAGCTCGTTGCGAGTTGCTTGAATATTATCTGCTATGTACGTTAACACACTATCGCGACTCATTTCAGGCTTAATTTTAATAACTACCTTCTCCCATTTTCCAGAACGTATCATGCGTACTAAGTCCACATTAGACATGTTGGGCTTAATCTTATATCGCCCTGCTTTATAAGTGTTGGGCAAGTTCATTTGCTTGGCAACCAAGTCGAAAGTGGCTACATTTTGAATGATATTGGAGTAAATTAAGTTTTCTCTAATTTTCTCATAAGATTCTTCATATCGAATGTAAAAATACTCTCCATCAGACGCTTGGGTGTTTCCTTTAAAAAGAACGAGATAGGCCCCAGTCATTACCAAGAATGCTAAGATCAATGTCCAACCTAAATATTTTCTTTGCTTTTTGTTCAAATCTCCAATGTAAGGCCGCAAATTAAAACAAACTAAATCGTAGTTTTGCCCGCAAAACGATGAATTTAGCAATAATTGGGTATGGAAAGATGGGCAAAGCAATTGAAGTGATTGCCAAAGAACGTGGTCATACCATTTCTGCAATTATCAATTCTTCCGATTTTGATCCTAAGCAATTGGCCAATGCTGATGTGGCCATCGAGTTTACTCAACCAGAAGCTGCATTTGACAATATCTTAAAATGCATGGAAGTCAACGTACCTGTGGTAATAGGCACTACAGGATGGTACAAGCATTATACGGAACTGAAAGACAAAGCGAATAGAGAAGGTAAAACCTTTTTTACTGCTACCAATTTTAGTATTGGAGTAAACATTCTATTTCACCTCAACAAAAAATTGGCGAAAATTATGAATGGCTTTGAAGAATATGATGTACGAATGGATGAAACGCATCACATTCACAAAAAAGATCATCCCAGTGGAACTGCTTCTACATTAGCAGAAGACATTGTGGATGCACTTGATAGAAAAAACAATTATATCGGTCGGCTAGAAGGACAAGAATCAGACGCTACACCGTTTGATTTGCAGATAGTTAGCAAACGAGAAAACGAAGTTCCTGGATTTCATGAAGTAATTTATGAAAGCCCAATCGACGAAATCAGAATTAGCCACAACGCAAAAAGCAGAGCCGGATTTGCAATAGGATCGGTTATCGCAGCAGAATGGTTAAAAGGGAAAACAGGAGTATTCGGAATGAACGATTTATTAAACTTTGACAAATAATTAATGAAATTTAATTGACAAGTTAAATTTCTTTTATGTGTAAGTAATGTTTATTTAAATGTATACTTTTTGGTCTATAACATTCAATTGCTTTGGGTTCAAATTTACAATTGACCAAATATTGTAAATGCGTTTTTATTGGTTTGTTCTGCAATTGTCTTGGCATCTACTTGAAAAATTTCTCCCAATTTATCAGCTACTTTTATTAAATATGCACTTTCATTTCTCTTCCCTCTAAAAGGGGTCGGTGCTAAATAAGGTGAATCGGTTTCAAGGACTAAATCTTTTAAACTTAATTGAGCCACTACTTTGTCTAGTCCTGAATTTTTAAAAGTCAAAACACCTCCTAATCCCAATTTAAACCCACCATAGTCTAATATTTTTTTTGCTTGGTCTAAATTTCCGGTGAAACAATGAAATATTCCTGTCAAACTTGCATCATTTACTTCGTCTAATACTTCAAACACTTCATCAAAAGCATCACGAACGTGAATGACAATGGGTA
>CBDUEX010000428.1:0-1707 GCA_965366305.1 uncultured Bacteroidia bacterium
GTAATAGATACCTTCAAAGAAAAGTTGGTTCAAATTTATAGTCAGCTTAAAATTGGCGATCCTTTGGATGAAAATAATCATGTAGGGCCGCTAATCGATAAGGCAGCGGTAGCTGCATTTCAAAATGCAATAAGTGAATTGGAAGATGAAGGCGGAAATGTGCTGTATGGTGGTGATGTCTTATCTGGAAAAGGGTATGAAAGTGGCTGTTATGTTACTCCGGTTATTGCCGAAGCACAGAACCATTATGCAATCGTTCAAGAGGAAACGTTTGCTCCCATTGTATATATTATTCCGTTTAGCACCTTAGATGAAGCTATTTTAATGCAGAATGATGTGAAACAAGGATTGAGTTCCGCAATTTTTACGGATAATATGCAAGAAGCGGAGTTGTTCCTTAGCTCAAGAGGCAGTGATTGTGGTATTGCCAATGTAAATATTGGTACCAGTGGTGCTGAAATTGGAGGAGCATTTGGTGGAGAAAAAGAAACAGGTGGCGGTAGAGAAAGTGGTTCTGATGCATGGAAAGCATACATGCGTAGACAAACAAATACCATCAATTATGGTAAAGATTTACCATTAGCACAAGGCATTAAATTCGACGTTTAAGTCGTTTTTCATTTCAACATTATTTAATAGCATTTCACCACATTATTGATTGTGTTCACCACAATTTGTGGAATCGTATAGTATTCTCGAAGTTTATTTGTGTCAAATCAGATGCAAATGAATCTAAGAATACTAACCCCCATTTTTCTTTTATCCCTTTCTCTAATTTACGGGAACAACGCCTTTTCTCAAACTTCCATAGTTGGCCGTCCTCATATAGGTCAAGGCAATCCTCACAGCTCTAAAGCTGGCGAAATTGACACCCTTTGGGATGTGTATGACAGTGCTCAAACGTTGTACATTTCAACCGCAGATTGGTTTTGGTTTGCAAATTATCCTATTGGTTACCACTTTGGAACCAATTATGAATTCAACGCCTTCTATAATCAATACTTACCTTATGTTGTTGAAACCGGTTTGCGATTTGATGACTATAACGATGTGAGAGTTGCTGAGGTATTTATGTATGCTGGAGCAAAAGTTGTTGGTGCTGGAGATGAAGTGGTAACCATGAAAGTGTATACCATAACAGATGATAGCATGCCCGGAGAGCTAAAAGCAAAAGGAAGCATAACCACAGCAGAAGTTCGTGAAGCTTGGGACAGCAGCGAATTTGTACACGTGGTTTTTGATGTAGGCGATAATTACATCAAAGAAGGTGGATTTTTTATTGCAGCAGATTTCTCTCGTCTAGAAGAAGATTCACTTTTTATTGTCAATAGCTATTTTGAAGATACCGTACCAATTTCTACCAATCGAAATGCTATGCGTTTTAGCTCATTTAATGGTGGGCGTTGGTTTCCATCAGATTGGTATCACAGTGACAATTATGTGCAAGCTGAAATCATCATTATTCCAATCATAGAACGATCACCATCCGTTGGAATTGATGATGTGGAGCAGAAGACAGGAGTTTTCATCTACCCTAATCCAGTTTCAAATGAATTGTTCTTCGAGTGGGATAAATTAGATGTAGCCCATTTGGAAGCAAAATTGCTTACCAGCACCGGAAAGGAAGTGTTGTCTGAAAAGGTACAATTTGGAGAATCCCTAAACGTAGAATATCTTAGTTCAGGAAACTACTATTTGATTTTAACT
>CBDUEX010000429.1:0-1699 GCA_965366305.1 uncultured Bacteroidia bacterium
CTCAAAATTGTTTTACATTTGTGGCTTACTATAACTACTTATGAAAAAAGCATATAACTTTTTCGTACTACTGTTGTTCTGTACCCCATTTTTTGGTTACGGCCAACAAACTGCGTTGTCAACTACCGATGCAGATTGCCCATCAAACGGCATGGTTATTTTTCACGTGGATACGTGTACCAATTTTTCGTGGATAGTTACAGATGCACCCAATTCTACCTATGTAAATTTAACGGGTAATGATACTTTCATCAATTCTTTGGAGCCAGGAGAGTATATTATTGATTTCTACTGTAATTTAGAATTTGATTTTACCGATACGTTCACCATCGGTGATGACTATGTTAATATGTCACAGACGGTTAGCACGTTAGGACTATGTACCAATTTTCAAGAAGGGGCTACCATTTCAACTGCTGTAAGCGGAGGAACTGCACCATTTCAATATGCCATTCTTGCTGGAAGCAATGCAAATATTAGTGACAACAATACTGCTGTTCAGAATGCCTATTCGAGTGATAGTTTTTTGAGTGTTTCTAGTTTTGGTAACTATATCATAAGAGTTAAAGATGCATGTGGTGAATTTATTACTAGTGTTATTAATCTTCAGGCAAGCTCACCTCCAATGTATGCTGGTTTTAATAATCAAATTGAAAGTCCAGTTTGTGGAACTTCAGATACAGCTGAATCTTATTTCTATCTTATTTCTGACAACGGCTCTAACGTAAGTAATCTTACTAGTGTCGGTATGGTTCTACAAGTATATACTGGATATAGTGGGTACACCGATCATTCTACAGCCCCAACAAGTTTAGGGACATTGTTTTATGAAGATACTGTTTTTAATACTCAAACATTAATAAAAGTCTCTACTACTGCACCATTCTTGGTGGTAACAAAATCTGCATGTGGAGAATTGAGATACAATGTTCACCAATGGACAACAGACGAGATTACTTTTGATACAGATTGGGAAATTTGGAACTCTTCATGTTCAACATCACCAACTACAGTTGATTTAAAACACAACTATACTGAATATTCTGTTGAACCAATTACCTATGCATTGTATAACAGTTCATGGTCATTAGTTTGTTCAAGAACATATACCAATAGCAGCTGTTTTGAAAGTCTCCCAGTTTCGAGCGGGCCATATAAACTTATTGCAACAGATGCTTGTGGAAGTGCTGATACTGTTTTATTCACCACTCCAAGTGGTACTGGAAGTCCAAGTGTTATAGATCTTGAAGCAAATCCAGGGTGTTCCAATATCAATGGAAGAGCACGAGCAGAATTTAGATTATTAGGTAATATTCCAATGCAAGAATATGCCGTGCCAATCATAACCTCTGGGCCTTCAAATGTTGGAGATACAGCATATTTTGAGTCGAGTTCTGGGCTTTATCAAACCGTGAATTTAATACCAGGGGGAACGTATACCTATACGATGTATTATCCTGCTTCCATTGTCTCAGGTTGTGGCTCTTTACCTACAACCTCTTTTAGCTTAACGGTTCCCATGTATTATCCTTTGGAAATTAGTATGGCACCAGTTGTTACTCAACTGTGTGGAGGAGGTGCTACAATAGAAACAAATTACGATTACAATGGGTGGTCTAGTTTAGCTGTAAGGCTATACGATAGCTCCATGAATCTAGTTGATAATAATATTTCTGGTGATTTTAACATTTAAGATACT
>CBDUEX010000430.1:0-1677 GCA_965366305.1 uncultured Bacteroidia bacterium
TTCTCAACGGTTAGGATAGTTTCAAATCTGTTCTACAAACTTTTTAAACACTTTTTTATGGAACTCCAAATCCATATCACCTGAAAGAGCAACACGAGCGATATAGTCTTTATCGCCTTCTTTCGTTGTTCCTTGGGTAGACGTTGCTGGTATAGTCCAATAACATCCTTTTAGCTGACCATAGCTAACACAGTACTTGCTTTCATTCGGAATTTGCGTAATCATCATGTTAATTAACGTGTGATTCAACTTTCTTTTATAGTCCTCCCGTTCTTCATCTGTATTTCCTTTGGTAGGCAAATCCAGTGAAAACACTGAAGGTGTAAACCCTTGCACTGCAAGTTCCTCCGAAACAAAATTAATCTTTGCCTCAGGCAACACATCTTGAATGTAGTTTACGAATTCTCGTGTGTTGGTATATGCATTCTTAATTCGTTGATTCATCGATGGCAATTGCTTGGCCAAAATTTCATATTGAAGAGGAGTGGCTTCATTATCGCAAAGCGTTAAATGCAGATTAATTTTCTCCATCATTTTTTCTGCTTTTTTATTGCCAACTACATATCCAGCCGTGCATTTTCCTCCACTTGGAAATTTAGAACCACTTGCATATGAAAGGGCTCTCACTGAAGATAGAATTTCTCCTTCACCAAGAAAAAGAACATTCGGACAAAACGTTTGATCTAATATAAACACCGGATCAATTGCAGTTTGCCCATTGGCGGTTTTTCGTTCTTTGGCTAACGCATTTTTTAGGTCTATTAGATTGGGAACTTCTACCCTTGGGTTGGTGGGTATTTCTGCGATGATATAGGCAATAGCATCTTCGTTTGCAATTTGCGATAAAACTGTATCAACGCTTTGAACCATATCGTTATCGCCATCTACAGGTAAATCCACTACACTTACATTCTCAATGCAAGCTGCAACCCTACGAGCTTGATCGTTGGTACCACCGTAACAATTTGGTGGAACCACAAATTTGATTGCCTTCCCAGGATGGTTTTCTTGTGCATCGTGAATAAGTCCCATCATAATTGCGTACTGAATAGATAATCCGCTAGAACCAACTAATGCCTTAGTCGGTGATCCTGTAATTGTGGCAATAGATTCTATTACACTTGATTTATTTGTCTGAAAATTACTTGGTGGTAAATCAATTTTAGATTGCTCTACCAATGCCCGTAAAGCCACCAGACAATTAGCCGGTGTCATCGCAATGGTCTCTCGTCTTCTAACATGCTGAATTTCTGAAATGTAGTTCTTATTTACTTCGCCATTTACCAGTAGCATGCTGCCTAAATTATCATAGAGATTTACATAAAAATCGATGTTTGATGAAAGGCTTCCTTCAGAAATGGTATCGTGTTGTCCTATAAAGATGGTACTTCCATTGAAGCTTGTTACTTGGTCTAAGTTCGTTACATTCTTCACCTCAAAATTGTATCCATACACTTTTCGAATAACATCTTCGTCAAAACTTTCAGGCAGATGGTTGGCATACAAGATTTGCGTATTTTTTTGCTCCAACAGATTCTTTCTCAAAATTGCTAGGATGGGAGTAGTTTGAGATGAAAAACTGATTACGCTTTCAGACGGTAGATTATGGATGTCGGCAATTGCCCATTCCAATATGCAAGATAAAGGATGCCCTAGACGAATGTAGTCGTATGCGGT
>CBDUEX010000431.1:0-1645 GCA_965366305.1 uncultured Bacteroidia bacterium
AAGTTTAATATCTGCATCGGCATCATTTTTTTTGCCGTCATCTAAATATTTATGGAAGTTTTCATCCGTCTTCGGCATGTCTCGATCAGTTTGAGAAAATGCAATGGATGAGGAAAATAGAAAAAGTAAGAGTACGAGGTTTTTCATCGGGTTTTTGGTTGATGCCAAAATTAACCAAAAGACCCAAAAACAAAAAAGAATTACAGTGCAATTATTTGTTAGTCTCTGAACAAGACGATTTTAGTTGCTGATTCACCATTTGAAATAATTTCTAGCAAGTATGTTTTGCCTTGTAACCCTTCGGTGATTCTATAGTTGTTTGCTCTTGGAAAATACTCCGCTACCAGCTGCCCGTCCATCGAATACAATAGAATCTGATCAATTTTAGTATCGCTCTCTACCATCAAATAATCACGGTATGGGTTGGGATATACCTTTAGCGAGTAGGTATTCATTTTTTGAACAGAAATGGATTTAACAATCGTAAAACGATTAATTAACGTGTCGTTATACGCATATTCATCTCCTTGAGCTGCAATGTGCATCAAGCAATACGCATTTGTGGAAGCTCCGTTAAACGATAAACTATCGAAACTCACCAGAATTGAATCGCCTGCATCTAAATCGTAAGCCTGTGTGCTGATGTAATACAATGTATCTTCAATATAAACTTCTGCCACTATTGAAAATAAATCAAAATAGGTTAACCCATCGTTTTTAATCCAAACTTGAGGCTCATATTTTGTTTGTGTTGTTAATTCATCACTTTCTAATGGGAAAATGATTCTATCTGCCTTAATATCAGCAGTTTTTATCAAGCTAAAGCTGGAAGTAAAAGAATCATTTCGATTATCCTCATCGGGATTAAGGAGCTGCGATTTAAGCGTGTAACTTCCAACAGTATCCATTAGCCAAAACTTCGTTGACTGTAGGTTAATAGCCGCCTTAGGAGCCAAATGTGCAATTCGCAATGTATCTCTTCTCAATTCTACTTCATCTTTTACTAATTGTACCAGCACCTCAATAGAATCCATTGTAGTTAATCCATTGTTACGAATAGCTACTTTGGGATTGATGGGTTGTGCCAATTCAAAAATGCCATTGTGAAGCGGTGTTGCATGACTGTCTATTGCCACATCTTTATTGTGACGAATATAGAATTCGGCAACTAGCGTATCGTTGCTAGACAACGACTGCTCCGATGTCCATTTATTAATCACCGTAACGGTATAATTTCCTATTTTATCAAAGGAGAAGAGTGAATCAAACTGAAATTCTTTTAATTCATCTAATACTAAACTTGCCGTTAATGTATCGTGAAAAACCATGCCCAAGTCATCTTCAATCATTAAATCAATTGTAGCTGAATCTATTTCCTTCTTTCCATTGTTAAACACCTCAATTTTGGGCATTACATCGGCTGAATTAATTAAGTAATAATTGTCTGGTATCGGATCCCGTAGCCGTACCAATTTTAAATCATACTCTTCTACTACCTTAAAGAAGCTAATCAATGTATCATTCTTGGCATATTGATCACCGTCAAATGAAATATAGGAACGTATTTTATAATCACCCAGAACGCTGCAGTTAAATTGTGAAAAGGTAATATCCTCTGTTGCAAACGAGCCAAGTGTAAATGTTG
>CBDUEX010000432.1:0-1645 GCA_965366305.1 uncultured Bacteroidia bacterium
GTGATGAAACTGGAACCGGAGAATTTAACAGTGACGGAACGTTTACTACTGTTACTGGCTATACTTTTACTGCTAAAATGGACCAAGGTTTTGGTGCACAGGATCAAGTATCAACTATACCAGAAACTACGCTAACAGGTACGTACACCTACGATGCTACTACTAAAAAATTAACTTCAACGGCTAATGGACAATCAAGTGTTGCAGATGTAATTGAACTTACTTCAAGTAAATTGGTTTATAGAATTGAATTAAAATCCATTCAAGTTGTTAGTGGAATAACGGTAGAAAGTTCGAACATTACGACAACAACTTATACTAGGTAATACCATCCTGTAATAAGATAAGTATATCGTGAGTTCTAGTTTTATGAACATTCTTAAAAAAGTGCTCTCTCTTTTTTTAGTACTTGCACTTTTCAGCAACTGTAACAAGAAAGAGTGTGAGCCTACACCTGTTGCAAATACCTATTACGGTGAAATTCAAGGAAATTGGACCTTGAATTCAATTGACCAGGTGAACGGTGAATATTATAAAGACGGAAAAGTAATTGGTACTTTTTATATGAATGGAACAGATGTAACTGGAAACTATATGCTTGGAGACAGCCAAGAACTTAGCTCAGTTGTTTCGTACACCAGCACTCTGACAACAACAAATAATGATGGGGAAATGAACTCGGTTACTAATACAATAACAGACTCTAAATTTGAAGGAACTTATTCTTTTAACAAAAGTGCTCGATTATTGATTACGTATGACAGTGCTAATGACATTAGCACACCTATAAATGTTATAACACTCACCGATAACAATTTGATTTTAGAATCTCCAATTGTGCAACAACTTAATGACTTAACCCTATCTTCGACATTAAGAGTTTCCCTTAACCGATAACTTAGTAATAACTCAATGAATAATCTACAAGATACCATAACCGCACCTGCCACACCCGCTGGAGTGTCTGCACTTGCCGTTGTACGTGTATCAGGTAAAGATGCAATTGATATTGCCAATTCGTGTTTTGATAAAGATATTTCAAAAGCAGATGGATACACCATTCATTACGGGCATATTGTAGATGGAGAGACTAGAATAGATGAAGTTTTACTAAGCATATTCAAAAATCCTCATTCTTATACAGGCGAAGATTCTGTAGAGATATCAGGTCATGGTTCTCCGTATATCACGAGAAGAATTGTGGAGACCTTGGTTAAATATGGAGCTCGAATTGCCAATCCCGGTGAATTTACCTTAAGAGCATTTTTAAATAAAAAGTTGGATTTAGCACAAGCAGAAGCCGTTGCTGATATGATAAGCAGCAATAGCGAGGCAAGTCTTCAAATGGCTCTAAGTCAGATGCGAGGTGGGTTTAGCGAAGACATTTCAATCTTACGACAAGAGTTAGTTGATTTTGCTGCATTAATTGAATTGGAAAACGACTTTGGTGAAGAAGATGTAGAATTTGCCAACCGACCTAAGCTAAAAGCATTGGTAGAAAAACTACTTACTCAAATTGAAAAACTAAGAAGCTCGTTTGCTTCAGGTAATGTGCTCAAGAACGGAATCAATACGGTAATTGCGGGCAAACCCAATGCGGGCAAGAGCACATTCCTCAACGCTATCAGCGATGCGGGTGTGACCG
>CBDUEX010000433.1:0-1634 GCA_965366305.1 uncultured Bacteroidia bacterium
GATAGGTGTGCAGCGCATACTGGAGAAGAAGCGATTTTAATGGCTGATCTGGCAAATACAAAACCTATCAAGAGTGACAATATTGCTCCAAACACCTGACCTTCAAACAATTTTGACAGTAAAAAAAAGTCGTACAAGCCATGAAACAGTACAGCAGAACCCAAGCCTAACCAGTTGAGATGGGGTTTGTTTTCCAGTTTAGCTCTTCCTACCCAATAGCCCATTAATATACCAAAAGTAGCATGTGCCGGCACTGCAGTAAGCATACGCAACACTCCCACTTCAATACCACCTTGCAATACATACATCACGTTCTCAATTGCTGCAAAGCCCATGGATATCATTACTGCATACACGATTCCGTCAAACGGTTCATCAAAGGCAGGTCGGTTAAACACATATTTTCTTATAAAAAAGTATTTCGCCAATTCTTCACTGAATGCTACCACAATAAATGCTTGTATCCATGCTTTGGGAACGCTGTTAATTTCACCCAAAATACTACCCCCAAAGAGTGACAAGGCTATAGCCGGAACAACACTCAACACCCCAAATAAAAAGGTATAAATCAACATTTTAGCCGGCTCTTTATTCAGTCGATCTAAAAATAGAATGTACCAAAGAATGATGATTACCGGTGCCAGTGCAAGTCCTATAAGTGTTAAAGCCATTAGTTTAGTGCATTTGTAAGGTCTTCAATAAGGTCTTCAATGTCCTCAATTCCGACACTTAAGCGAATTAAAGAATCTACAATACCTGCTTTTTCTCGTTCTGCTTTTGGAATCGAAGCATGCGTCATAGTAACTGGATGACCGATTAAACTCTCTACACCACCTAAACTTTCAGCGAGAGCAAATAGTTTCGTACTTGAGACTACTTGTTTCGCATCTTCGATATTATTTCCAACTAGGCTAAATGATATCATTCCACCAAAGCCACGCATCTGTTTTTTAGCAATGTTGTAGTTTTTATGGCTGGTTAATCCTGGCCAGTATACTTGATCTACTTTAGGATGGTTGACTAAAAATGCAGCGATTTTAGCACCGTTTTCACAATGCCGTTGCATTCTAACATGCAAGGTTTTAATTCCACGCAGCACCAAAAACGAATCCATTGGTGCAGTTACAGCTCCACTTGAATTTTGGATGCGGTACATTTCTTTGGCAAGCTTATCATCATTCACTACCAATGCTCCCATAACCACATCACTATGGCCACCTAAATATTTTGTTACTGAATGCATTACAATATCCGCTCCTAAATCCAACGGAGTTTGGAGATACGGAGTAGCAAATGTGTTATCAACTCCTACTACAATTCCTTTTGGTTTGGCCAAATCAGCTACAGCTTTAATATCGATGATATTCATCATTGGATTGGTTGGAGTTTCTACCCAAATAAGCTTGGTGTTTTCATTTATTGCATTCGCAATATTCTGAATATCAAGCATATCCACAAAATGAAATCTGATTCCGTATTTTTCGAAAATGGTTTTAAACAGTCGGTAAGTTCCACCATATAAATCGTTGGTCGAGATTACTTCATCTCCTGGATTAAGCATTTTAATTACACAATCGATGGCCGCTAAGCCGCTTCCAAAACAAGCACCATACTTCCCGTTCTCAAGAGCTGCA
>CBDUEX010000434.1:0-1632 GCA_965366305.1 uncultured Bacteroidia bacterium
AAATCAAACAATTATGGAACCTTGAAAACCATGGGTAACGTTTCTCGTGGTATTGGTTTTGGTAATGCTCAAGATGTTGTAGTAAACTCCAATCTTAACCTTAGGCTAAGTGGAAAATTGTCAAATGATATTGATATCCTCGCTGTAATAAGTGATGAAAACAATCCCATTCAACCCGAAGGGAATACACAACAAATTCAAGACTTTGATCAAGTGTACATCACCCTAAAGAAAGACAGCGGAAAGCTTACACTTGGTGATTTTTTAATGCAGCATCCAAAGAACTCGTACTTTATTAATTACTATAAGAAATCACGTGGGTTACAATTTCAAAACGTCTATGTAAAAGATGAGTGGAAGGTGAATTACAGTGCAGAAGCGGCTATTTCACGGGGAAGGTTTAGTAGGAATAAGATTGATGGGATAGAGGGGAACAGTGGTCCGTATCGCTTAGCCGGCAGCAATGGCGAAATCTTTATTGTGATTATTGCTGGAACGGAGAATGTATATCTTGATGGTAAAAAACTAACACGAGGGGAAGACAACGATTATGTAATCAATTACAACACCGGAGAAATAACATTTACACCACAAATATTAATCACACGATACAGCCGAATTGTTGTAGAGTTTCAATATTCTGATAGGAATTACGCACGGTCTGTAGCACGATTAGGAACTTCAGTTAAAAAAGGAAATTATACGGTGTATACCAACTTTTTTAACGAAATGGATTTGCGGTCTCAACCGTATCAACAAAGCTTAGAAGGCTACGACTCCATAATCAATAAAAGTGCTTTAGAAATATTAGCAGAAGCTGGCGATAACCAGGCGTTTTTTAATAATGTAAGACCACAAACTACTTACAATGCCGAAAGAATTATGTACAAACGGATTGTGAGTGTTCCTGAAGATTATTACGAATATGCTCAAGATCCAGACGAAAACACCCAATTTTTTGAGGTAAGTTTTTCGAATGTTGGTTTTGGAAATGGAAGCTATAGCCAAGCACAAACTGCTGCAAATGGTAAAGTATTTGAATATGTAGGTGTGGGTTTAGGAGATTATGAGCCCATTGAAATTTTAATTGCTCCCAAGCGATTGAGTACCATAAATGTGGGTTTTATGAAAGAAGAAAAAGGCCGAACTTCTGGAATTGAATATGCATTAAGTGGTTACGATCAAAATACCATTTCTACCTTGGACGATAATGACAACAAGGGCTTTGGTTTACGCTTATACCGCAAAACAGAAGGCCTGCTAAAGGATTCTAGTGAATGGAAGGTGAAGTCAAACCTCAACTATGAAATGGTTAGCGGACAATACAATTATGTAGAACGATATAGAGATGTAGAGTTTGATAGAAAGTGGAATAAGGTGCTGTCGAACCCAAACGCCTTATCTGAATTGCTGCCATCTTATGAGCACATTGCCAATGCCGATATCAGCATAAGTAAATCTGCTTCTCAATACTTTTCGAATAGTGCTTCTGGTTTTATTCGTCCGGGCAGTTTTCAAGGGGCATCTAATATTACACAGGTTGGCTTCCAGTTGAATAAGATTAAATCTGCTACTACTGTAGAAGTAATGTCGTCTCAAACCAATTCCGATTCTACATCATTAGACAACATT
>CBDUEX010000435.1:0-1589 GCA_965366305.1 uncultured Bacteroidia bacterium
AGTCGCTTAAAAATTGGCCGAACCATTCTACTTCCTTTATCTTCATGGCCGTGAAAAGTCCAGCCATCACCAGCAACAAATCGTTTGGTATTTGGTTTTGCAATGTCGTGAAGTATGGCAGCCCACCTTACCCAAAGATCATTGGTTTTCTCACACGTTTGATCGAGTACTTGTAAGGTATGGTAAAAATTGTCTTTATGACCCTTGCCTTCTCGGATATCTACTCCTTGAAGTGCAACCATTTCAGGGAAGAACAGGTGCAACATTTTAGTGTCGAATAATAATTTAAAGCCGATGCTTGGCTTGTCACTTGCTATTATTTTATTGAGTTCGTCGGTAATTCTTTCTTGTGAAATAATTTCTAATCTATTTGCTTCACTCATTAGAGCTGCATGTGTTTCTTCTTCAATCTTAAAATTTAATTGAGTTGCAAACCGAATTGCTCGCATCATCCGAAGCGGGTCGTCACTAAAAGTTATAGTAGGCTCAAGTGGTGTTTTAAGAATGCCAGATTTTAAGTCAGACAAACCATCAAAAGTGTCAATTAATTCACTGTAATTACCTGGGTTTAAGCTGATAGCTAGTGAGTTAATGGTGAAGTCTCTTCGGCTAATATCATCTAGGAAAGAGCCGTCTTCTACTTTGGGTTTTCTACTATCCCGGTCATACGATTCCTTGCGGGCTCCTACAAATTCAAACTCCCATTCTGAGGTTTTAATTTGAGCTGTTCCAAAATTTTTGAATACACTTAAATGTGCATTTTCTAGTCGCTGCTTTACACGTTGAGCGAGTTTAATGCCGCTGCCAACGGTTACGAAATCAACGTCCTTTGACGCTCGTTTAAGAAATAAATCGCGAACAAACCCACCAACTACAAAAGTTTGATATCCAAGTTTTTCAGATTCTTCAGAGACTATCTTAAAAATAGGGTGTGAAAGTTCTTGTGTAAACACGAGGGGCAAATTTAAAATGAAATCTAGTTTAAGACTTAAGTTTGGTACTTTTCTTTTAATGAGTATTGAGATGTTAGACATTAGACGCTAGATATTAGACGTTAGTTCTCCGCGATGAATTGAGAACCAATAAACAATAAATCATAAACAATAAATCATAAATCATAAATCACAAATCAAAAACCATAAACCTTAATCCTTAAACCAAAAATTATATACCTTATTATAGACGAAACAGTGCAGCATCTAATTTAAGTTAAAAATTACTGGCATATTTATTGAATTTTTGTAGACATGAAAAAGGGAATCGGAGTAATGATATTAAGCTTGATCTGGATGGCCAGCTATGGCCAAAACTTAGAGCTGAGAAGTGGAAAAGATATTAAGCAACCAGGCAAGGTGAATCCTTCGCTAGCAGGTGTACAAGAGGATTTTGCAAGATTGCTTACCGATGCCGAAGTAGGGAAGAGTTATCAGTTTATGTTAGAAGGCAAATTGCCCTTGCGTTTAGGTAATTACATGGTTGGCTTTGAACGCTTGTTTACTGACGAAGTAGCGAATAACATGATTAACATTACCTACGCACGAACCAATAAAAAGGACAAACTGCTTCAACGAAAGAAAGATAAAGAAGAC
>CBDUEX010000436.1:0-1588 GCA_965366305.1 uncultured Bacteroidia bacterium
ATTAATTGAAGCTTGCCAACGGGGAGAGAATAAAGCATTAAAGAAGTTATACGATACACATTCAGGAACTATGTACGCCATTTGTTTAAGATATATGAGTAATGAAGATGAAGCCAAAGATGCATTGCAGGAAGGCTTTATCAAAGTATTCAAGAATGTCGATAAATTTAGGTTTACAGGAAGTTTTGAAGGTTGGTTGAAGCGAATATTTGTGAATACCAGTATCGAACAAATTCGAAAAAGAAAAATGCACTTGGATGTGAACGAGATGAAAGGCGATATGCAATTAATCGATTCTGCCCCTGCAGGTGCTGCAATGGATGCTGAAAAAATGATGGAACTGGTTCAAAAACTTCCTGAAGGATACCGCACGGTATTTAACATGTTTGTTGTTGACGGTTATAGTCATAAAGAAATTAGTGCAGAGTTAGAAATATCGGAAAGCACTTCAAAATCGCAATTGTTTAAAGCAAGAAAACAATTGCAAGTTTGGTTAAAAGGATGGTTTGAGTAATGAGTAAATTTAAAAACATCGAAGAATTTGAAAATTTGTTGAAAGACAACTTAGGGAACCATAGTGTTCCTGCTCCTCCAGATGTTTGGTCTGGTGTGTCTTCTTCTGTTGCCGGAAATTCGGGCAGTGCATTATCGCAATTCACTTCGTATTTCTCTTCTTTATCAAACATTCTAAAAGTTGCATTCTTTGTTAGTGGAATATCTGCAGTGGGCATTGTATTGTACAATGAAAACACAAAAGAGATACCAACGGATTCTCCAAATACACCAACTATCGATCAGGTTGATGCAAGTGATAATAGCACAACAAATGAGAATGAAGCTGCAACAACCGATAAACCTCTTGAAAACAATGAGGCTTCTTCAAAATCAAGAAACACAGCCGACGCTTCAACCCAATCGGAAAATTCACCAACCAATCAAGCTGGGAGCAATACTGATTTAGCTATTACAACTTCCAAAGATGAGCAAGCTCAGGACCAACCAAGTCCTGCTGCAGAATCTGGTCAAAAAAGCTCCATCTTGAAAAATAATCAAGTGGTGCTTTCAAATAGCAAGCCATGTATAGGAGAAAAAATAACCTTAAGCAATGCTCAAAATAGAAAAGGAGATTGGTTTATTAATGGTAAAAAGGTATCTGAAAATAGCAGCATTATTAATTACGTTTGGACTTCAAGTAAAAATACACTGATTGAGTTTAAAAGTGATAGTGCTATTATTAAAAAGCAAATAGGATCCGCCGTTGCAAAGACAACAATACTTGCTAGCAATACAACTGAAGATCAGTACGTGTTTAACTTAGCGAGTTCAGAAATCATAGCCAATTGGTATGTAGATGGAAAATTAATCACAACCAATGCGAAGCAATTGAATTACAATTTTGAAACAGTTGGAATGCATCATGTTAAGGCTGTTCCCGTGAATCATGCTTGTTCATCTCCAATTGAAACACATATCACCATCAAGGCAAAAGGTGAACTAAAAACATATAACTTTTTTAGCCCGAATGGTGATGGTAAAAACGACACCTACCAAGTTGAAATAAGCAATTACGAAATGTATTCTATTCAAA
>CBDUEX010000437.1:0-1586 GCA_965366305.1 uncultured Bacteroidia bacterium
GCTAACACGAACATCACCAAAACAACTATAGATACGCTTGTCTTCCTGCTGATCATGCTCCATTAGAATATCAATATTACCCGGTTTGTGAGGCTCAGTATAATAATTGGAATCAACTTCTCTAACCCAAGCGGTTTTACCTTCCAAATCCAAATCGAGACTTTTATACTGCACACTATCATGCAAATAAATCGCACCCGGATAAAATTCTTTTTTAGCTTGTATCAGATCTACGGTTGTAATGGTACAGTCTTTCTCTTTGTCTACAATTTTAATCGTGTCACTAGTCATGTTTCGCAGACTAATTTCATGAGCAGGTGAGAGTTGGCCACTCCACTGGTATTGGGCATGATGTTCGCTTAATTCTCCTTCTTTTTGTAGCAAAGGAATAATTTCTCCCAGATCGGGAAAAGTTGCTATATCGTCAATGGTTAATGGCAACTCCGCCGAAGCCGCACGAATATGAGCCAATTGAATGTATAGATTGTTCTTATCAATTACAGCATTTTCAGATGCAGATTTCAATAGCCAATCAGGATTCATACCCACATATTGGTCCATTGGTTTTTCTTTGAGCATAAGAAGTGCGTGCGCTTTATTGCCCTTTCGACCAGCACGGCCCAATTGCTGCCAAAAGCTAGCACGTGTACCTGGAAAGCCTCCCATCACAACCATATCCAAAGCTCCAATATCAATACCTAATTCAAGAGCAGAAGTCGAAACAACGCCATAAACGCTTCCTTCTACCAAATCTTTTTCTATTCGTTCACGCTCTAAAGGCGTATAACCTCCACGGTAAGCCGATATTTTATCGGACATATCAGGACCAAGCTTAAGCGGATCATGAGCAAGTATATCTCGACATTCTTTCGTCACAACCTCTGTTTCCCTGCGCGAAATACAAAAGGTAATTACTCTCACCATATTGCCAATTAAGTTGGGCAATAGTTCTTTCAACTCTTCGGTAACAGAACGTTTACGTTGTGCTTTTTTAATGTACTCAGGTTGCCAAAAGTAGATTTCTTTTTCCGGAGCAGGAGAACCATCCTTATCAATAAGTTCAAAAGGCTGATGACAAATATTCTCAGCCAGTTCTGCAGGATTGGCAATCGTTGCAGAACTGCAAAGGAAGTGAGGCGTGTTGCCATGATAATTGCAAATGCGTAACAAGCGACGCATCACATTAGAAACCTGCGATCCAAAAGCACCTCGGTAAGCATGTAGCTCATCGATTACCAGATAATCCAGATTGGCAAATAGATGTGGAAAGCCATAGCGATTGTGATTGGGCAAAAATCTTGCGTTAATCATATCGGGATTGGTAAGAATAATATTAGCCTCCTGACGAATTCGACTGCGTTCTGCAGCAGGTGTATCCCCATCATAAATACCAGCTTGTATGCGATGCTTGCCAAAAAATTCTACAAAGTCAACAATGTTTCGTAATTGATCTTTGGTTAGTGCTTTGGTAGGGTAAATGAAAATAGCACGTCGGCTAGGATTTTCAAGTATGCGCTGAATAACAGGCAAATAAAAAGATAAGGATTTACCACTTGCCGTACCCGTAGTGATAACAATATTTTTAC
>CBDUEX010000438.1:0-1536 GCA_965366305.1 uncultured Bacteroidia bacterium
AAACTCAGCAAGTCGCAATGGGAGTTCTTTATAAGATTTTGGTTTAAATTTAAATATCTCGCAATGGTGCGGACAATTCATTGGCTTCAACAAAAACTCTTCATCTTCGTTTGGAGTTTTAATTGGCTGAAATGAATCTTCACCGTATTTATCGTAGTGCCCTGAGGTAACATACAATTCTTTTTTACCAATATGTGGGGTAATTACTTGTTTGTATCCTCGATCAATTTGAGCTTTACGCATAAACGTTTCAAGTCGCTCCCGAATCGCAGTTCCTTTCGGTAACCACAATGGAAGCCCTGCTCCAACCTTATCGCTAAACGTAAATAGTTCAAGTTCTTTTCCTAGTTTTCTATGATCTCTTTTCTTGGCTTCTTCCAACAATTCTAAATGCTCAGTAAGCATTTTTGCTTTTGGAAAAGAAACTCCGTAAATACGGGTTAATGATTTATTTTTCTCATCTCCTCTCCAATAGGCCGCAGCAACTGTTAAAAGCTTAATCACTTAAACCATCAATAAGTTCTAGTTTGTATGGATCTTCTTTTTCTTTGAAATAGGCAATAGCGTCTGCTTTAGACACTTCTGAACGAACAAACTCATTTTTCTGACTTGCCAGTTCACGCATCTTTTGTTCTACTTTGTTGAACTCACTAGAAGAAAAACTGTGATCTCCGAAATCAATGTCATAATAAAAACCATTGTCGATTGCGGGTCCAATTCCAAGTTTAATTCCAGGATACAACGCTTCTAACGCTTCAGCCAAAAGATGGGCACTACTGTGCCAGAATGTTTTCATCCCATCTTCATCTTCAAATTTCAATAAGCTTAACGTGCTATCTTCCTTAATAGGACGGGTTAAGTCCCACACCTCATCGTTTATTTTTGCACTTACAACAACTCTAGCCAATCCTTCTGATATGCTAGTAGCTACATCTAAAGCTGTACTTCCTTGTGGTACCTCACGAATGGAACCATCTGGTAATGTAATTTTAATATTCAATGTATTTGATTTAATCTGTTATAATCCAATTCTCGCTATTCCTTCTTTTGCAAGTGCAAAATTAGGTTCTATTTCTAAACATCGCTTATAATTTAATTGTGCTAATTCCTTCTTACCAAGAAGCTCATAACACTGCCCTATGCGATTGTATCCTTTTGCAAATTCTGGATCAAGTCCGATGCAAATTTCAAAATGTTCTAAGGCACGTTCTATTTTTCCGCCAT
The DNA here is from genome assembly GCA_965366305.1 of uncultured Bacteroidia bacterium. Lineage (GTDB taxonomy): Bacteria > Bacteroidota > Bacteroidia > NS11-12g > UBA9320 > UBA9320. Next base: position 1,225 of record CBDUEX010000438.1, read on the forward strand.
CAGCTAGAATATTTCCTGCGTTGTAGTAGGCATAATAGTGTTTCGAATTGATGTCAATTGTTTTTTGATAATCCTTTAGAGCTTCCTCTTTCTTCCCTTGCTTTTGATAAAATAATCCCCTGGCATAATACGCTTCATCACTTTTAGGGTCGATGTTGATGGCATTGGTATAATATCTTAATGCCAATTCGTCTTTGTCTTGCTCGTTATAAATATTGGCCAATTGCATACTGCTATTGTAATCTGAGCCCAATAATGAAATGGTTTTTGTAAAATAATCAATTGCCGTTGTTGTATCTCCACTTTCCTTAT
>CBDUEX010000439.1:0-1534 GCA_965366305.1 uncultured Bacteroidia bacterium
ATGGGTTCAAAAGGGCCAGTTTTTTACAAACAAGAGCGAATAGGAATACACGGTGTTCCGTTTCATATTATCAAGTTTAGAAGCATGCGTATGGATGCTGAATCAAGCGGACCTCAATTAAGTAGTGAGGATGATCCTCGCATAACTAAAATGGGTAAGTTTCTTCGTAAAACGAGATTGGATGAATTTCCACAGTTTTGGAATGTATTGATTGGAGACATGAGTGTAGTTGGTCCTCGACCAGAAAGACAATACTTCATTGATAAAATCACAGAGAGAGCACCACATTACAAACGACTGCATAAAGTAAAGCCAGGTATCACATCTTGGGGCCAAGTAAAATATGGCTATGCCGAAAATGTAGATGAAATGGTTGAACGTTTAGAATATGATTTGCTTTATCTAGAAAACATATCGCTACAATTAGATCTAAAAATTTTGATTTACACCGTATTAATTATGGTGCAAGGACGAGGGAAATAATTAGTGTCTTTCCTTCAGCATTTTAAATGCATATCCTAAATGATCATTAATGTCACTAGCAATTATTGACTCTTCACCAATTTTTTTCGCTGCTAGGTCTCCTGCTAAACCATGTAAATAGACTCCAATTTTAGCAGCATCCAGAGGAGAATAGCTTTGAGCAAGTAAACCCGTTATTAACCCAGTTAAAACATCTCCACTTCCTCCAGTTGCCATTCCTGGATTGCCTGTACTATTAAAGTAAATGTTTCCATTAGGTGAGGCAATTGCAGTGTATGCTCCTTTTAGTACAACACAGATGTGGTATTTTGCACTAAAAGCTTTGAGTTTTTCAAGTTTTTCGTTGGCACTATTCCAAGGCCCCACTAATCGTTCAAATTCTTTAGGGTGTGGAGTTAGAATACTAAATTTAGGGACAGCAATTAACCATTCTTTATTCTCAGCGAGAATATTCAATGCATCGGCATCAATAACTAGAGGCTTCTCACACGTAAGAAGTAAGTTGTAGAGAAACTGTGCTGTTGTTTCACCTGTGCCAATTCCGGGTCCCACACCAATTACTTTATTGGTATGATTGACCTTTCCTGTGAGAACTTCCTCCGATGGGTTGCAATCTACCATGGCTTCAGGAACACTGATTTGCATAATTTGATAACCGCAATTAGGAATATGAACTGTAAGCAATCCAACTCCCGACCGCAAACAAGATTTGGCAGCTAAAACTGCAGCACCCATTTTGCCTTTCATTCCAGCAATTATTAAAGCATGACCAAAATTTCCTTTGTGTGCGTGTTGGGATCGATGCAACAGCTTAGGCTGTAATTCTTCGGAGGTAGTATAATACAAATCTGTATTCTGAATGGCTATAAAATCGTCATTCAATCCGATGGGCAATATTTCGCAATGTCCCACAAAATCAGCATATTCTGGAAGAAGTAAGGACAATTTAGGCAAGTGAAGACTTAAGGTATAATCAGCTCGAATTATTTCATTCTGATTGTTTGAGTTGTCATCACAAAACAATCCTGAAGGAAGGTCGATTGCTATTTTT
>CBDUEX010000440.1:0-1532 GCA_965366305.1 uncultured Bacteroidia bacterium
GTTGAGATAAATGGCTCGTAAAACTTGCACCATTTTCCTGCGAAGACGGTTGTATTGCTTCTTAATATGTTCATTATCAGACAACATATATTTATCAATATTGCCTTGCAGTTCTTCTGCACCTTTAATGGCTAACACCACATGCCTATTCGCTAAACGAATTTGATTTAGCTCGGTTGAAACGTTCTTAGATAAAGAAAACAAGATTCCAATCTTCGTAGCATATTCTAAAATCAACCCATACATGTGCTTTACCTTGTTGTAATACACTTCGTTGATATTCACTTCTATGATTTTGGTGGATTCTTTTACCAATTTTTTCGCCTTAAAATCACTTTTAATGTCTTCTCGGTGAACATTAATGGCGTGTGCCATTATTTCAAACACTGGCCCTTCCAATACGTACTTGGATTCATCTCGCAACGCTTTGATGGCCGTAATGGGATAATTTAATGCACCCTTGCTTAAGAATTTAGGTTGACCTACTTCGATGATTTTTTCTGGCGGTTCGGGCACTAATCGCACTACTACTTTTTCAATTACAGGAATAAACCAGAGCATCACAAACGTATTGATTATATTAAATGCAGTATGAAAAACAGATAGAGCAATCGGCACAGCTGCTGCTTCTACAAATGGAGACGGACTGCCATTTCGAGTTACAAACCATTCAACACCATTAATGAATGGGTAAAACAGAATCAACATCCAAAGTACACCAAACAGATTAAAAACTACGTGGGCTCTGGCAGTTCGTTTTGCATTAAAATTGGCAATAATAGATGCAAGGTTTGCCGTGATGGTTGTTCCAATATTTTCGCCTAACACCATTGCGGCTGCCATTTCAAAGGGAATCCACCCTTCATAACACATAACCAAGGTAAGTGCCATGGTGGCACTCGAACTTTGTATTACCACTGTAAGTATGGTTCCTACCAGCAGGAAAATGAGCACCGATGCATATCCCAAATCTGTGTAAACCTTAAGCCATTCTAACACTTCTGGATTTTGTTTGATATCGGGTACAGCATCTTTTAAAAATTGCAGTCCAATAAATAATACTGCAAAACCGATGGTGAAAGAACCCCAATGTTTGGTTCTGGGATTCTTAGAAAAACCCAGCAAAAATCCCAATCCAACCAAGGGCAATGCCAAGGCACTCATACTCACTTTGAATCCCAATATGGTGATTAACCAAGCGGTAACTGTTGTGCCAATATTCGCTCCCATAATTACACCAATGGATTCGGTGAGAGTGAGCAACGATGCATTTACAAAACTTACTACCATGAGCGTGGTGGCAGAGGAAGATTGAATAATGGTAGTGACTGAAAATCCTGTAAAAATGGCCAAGAACCGATTGGAAGTCATGGTGGCCAAGAAACTTCTCATCTTATCCCCAGCCAACGACATCAAAGAATCACTCATTTGTTGCATTCCAAAAAGGAACAAACCGAGCGAACCTAAAAGCGTGACTATCTCAAAAAAACCAAACTGCATCCTCTGGTGAAGTGGAGGTAAAATTAGTAAAA
>CBDUEX010000441.1:0-1529 GCA_965366305.1 uncultured Bacteroidia bacterium
GAAACGGGAGAAATGTTTGGTGAAGAGTACACCTTGGTTGCAGTAGCCGATTATGTGCTGCAGCACAAGAAAGGAAATACGGTTTCTAATTTATCATCCACAAGGGCATTAAGAGATGTTACAGAAAAGCATGGCGGTGAATATTCTGCAAGTGCAGTAGGAGAGGTGAATGTTGTAGAGATGATGAAATCAGTGAATGCTGTAATTGGTGGAGAAGGAAACGGTGGTATCATTTACCCTGAATTGCATTATGGAAGAGACGCCTTGGTTGGTATCGCTTTATTCTTGAGCCATTTAGCTTCAGCAAGCAGACCAATTAGCCATCTTAAAGCTTCGTATCCAAGCTACATCATCAGTAAAAATAAAATTAATCTTACACCAGATATCGATGTAGATCAAATTTTAGAAAGCTTAAAAGAAAAGTATAAAAAACAACCTATCAATACCATTGATGGTGTGAAAATAGAATTCGATAACGAATGGGTTCATCTACGTAAAAGTAATACAGAGCCTATTATTCGTATCTATGCTGAAGGTTCAACAATGTCGGTGGCCGACAGTTTAGCTAATAAAATTAAATCTGATATCAAAGAGTTGATTTCGTAGCTAGAGCTAACAATATCCTCTTTTTCTTCGTATAAGTTATCATAGAGCTTTGTCCTTATGGGGAAGTAATGTACCTAATTTTACTGTAAAAATTATTCTAAAAACTTGATATAGTTTAAAATACTATAAGTATTCTGTACATTTGTAGCACTTGCGTTTGACCAAAATCATAGTCTTATTGTTTTTACTTGCAAATGCAATTCAGGTAGAAGCACAAACCTATTTTGTAAATGGCAACGCTCGTTCATTAGGAGGTTCTTGTTACGAACTGACTTCAAATAGTACTTTTCAATTGGGTTCTGTATGGTATGCCGCTCAACTTGATTTGACCAAGCCTTTTGACTTGGAGTTTGAACTTAATTTCGGAGGCAGCGACAATGGTGCGGATGGAATAGCATTTGTAATGCAAACCGTCGGAAATCGAGCAATAGGACAAAGCGGAGGAGGACTTGGTTTTGAAGGATTTTCGCCCAGTTTTGGAGTAGAGTTTGACGATTATTATAATTCCAATGTAGGAGATCCTACTTTCGACCATATAGCCATTTTAAAGAATGGAAGCGTCAATCATAATTCAACTAACAGTCTTGCATCTCCAATTGCTGCACTTGTGGGAGGAGGAAATATTGAAGATGGTCAAAATCATATTGTGAGAGTGATATGGGAACCCAACTTTAAAAAGTTTGAAGTATGGTTTGACTGCGTTTTGAGACAGCAGATAACCATAGATATTGTTTCCTCCATTTTTAATGGGCAATCAAACGTTTATTGGGGGTTTACTGCCGCAACTGGAGGATCTACCAACCGACAAGTGGCTTGTCTAAAAGACGATATTATAGTTCAAGATACATTTGAAATTTGCAAAGGAGATACTACTTTTCTAAACGCTAGAGAAAGTATTGACAATTATTATACTTGGACACCTT
>CBDUEX010000442.1:0-1524 GCA_965366305.1 uncultured Bacteroidia bacterium
AACCATATTTAATGACACCAAAGATTTGCTATCACGTTACTTTATCGGGGTAATCATTCAAATAAGTATCGTAATGATTGTGATTACAATCGGCTTAACAATACTTGGGGTACAGAATGCTTTGCTCATTGGATTAATCGCAGGAATCTTTAACATTATACCATACGTTGGACCTTTAATTGGAGGCTTGGTAGGAATAAGCTTGGCTATTACGAGTCAACTCGAATTTCATCCAGATTTAAACTTAATGTCATTCGGACTCTTGGCAATTTTACCCTTTGCTGCAGCTCAAATTCTCGATAATTTTGTGCTTCAACCGCTTATTTTTTCGCAAAGTGTTAAAGCTCATCCTTTGGAAATATTTATCGTGATTCTTGCCGCAGGTTCGCTTGGAGGTGTTCTTGGAATGATACTAGCTGTGCCTGTTTACTCGTTCTTAAGAATAGTAGCCCGAGAATTCTTTAATGGGTATAAAGTAGTTCAAGGTTTAACAAAAAATTTATAACATTGTCTTTTAGCTTTTCACTCATCAAACGAAGTCTTTCATTATTACTCATCCTTTGCATTCAACAACTTGCAGATGCTCAAACCTATAAATCTAGCACGTGGTCTGGAAATATTTATTTAGGTGCCAGCAATATGATGGGCGATTTAGGAGGAAGTAACTTTGTAGGCAGCAGAGGATTGTTCGATTACGATTTTAGAGCCAACAGATTAGCGGGCGGACTTGGATTAAACCTGCACACCGGCAGAAGTTTTAGTTTTGGATTGAACTTTTTAGCCACACGATTATATGGAGATGATGCATTCTCAAACCAAGATCATCATGCAGAACGAAATCTTTGTGTTAGAACTACCCTCATAGAGTTTGATTTTTTAATTGATTACCGACCCTTTAGTAGAAGTGCAGGATTTAATCGATTTTATATTTACAGTGGTGTAGGTGGCATGTATTACAATCCACAAGCCGAACTAAACGATGATTGGTACGACTTAAGAGAAATTGGAACAGAAGGTCAATACATCAACGGAGACAATCCTTACAAAGATTTGGAAGTAGTTATTCCTTATGGGCTTGGTTATAAATTTAGATTGGCAAAAAGTACTTCACTTATTCTAGACTTAGGATTTAGAAAAACATTTACCGATTATTTAGATGATGTAAGTACAGTTTACGTTGATCCGGCAAGCTTAAATGCGGCTCAACCTGATTTAGGCACAATCCCTTCTCAGCTTGCAGACCGGTCGGTTAACGGCCAGGCAACAGGTTCTGTTCGTGGCAACCCAGACAAAGATGATAGCTATCACATCCTGTCATTAAAATTTGAATATATTTTCGGAGGAAAATCTGGAGATGGCTGTTATTACAATCGGAATCCGCCTAAAACACGCAGTACGCGAATCAATCAGCGGAAGATGTTTACTCGTTAACAGGTTTAGCTACTAAACTCATTCATAGCTCCTGTTAACCCTTTAATGATCCAAGCTTCAATGGCTTTACACGCTCTGTCTTTTTGCAAGGCA
>CBDUEX010000443.1:0-1517 GCA_965366305.1 uncultured Bacteroidia bacterium
AATAAAGGAAATGATACTGCACGAGCTATCGATGTAAATATTTTTCAAAGTGCTGGAGCAACATATTATGCCTATAGTTTGTCTCAAATACTACCAAACACCATCACCTACCAAACATCAGTATCGGGCACACCTATCAGCATTTCAGCCTATAGTTCTTCTTCTACGGCAAATACAGGAGCCTATTCTTGTTTGGGCAGTAATCCAATTGGTGAAGTATTTCTAAAATTACCAAACATTGCTCCAAACAAATCCATAATCATTAAATGGAAAACACAGTCATGCTGCCCTACAACATGTAACTCACAAACGTTTTACAATCAACGCTGGAGGCATAGTGTTACTTACGAGAACCAATGCGGAAATAAAATAGCACCTGGAAGTGCTTGGGGCTCAACCGGGAGTTATCAAAGTATGATTTTCTCGAAGTTCACTCCATCCGATATTTCAGACGGCCAAACCAAGCAATGGGAATATTCACTAAGTAATGGGTATTTGATGTACGCATCTTCTAAGAGCCAATTAAAGGTTCAACTTATTCTACCAAGTGCTTTATCTCATTCTCTTAATAGTGCAGATTTAAAGTTTGTACATGCTAATGGCTCTAGTTGGACACCCAGTAGGTTTAAACAAAGTGGAGATACTGTTTTTGCATATTTTAATGGGGCCCCTACGGTTACATTGCCCAGAAGTGAACTGCTTATAAATATTAAGGCAAATTGCACAGGAAGCTCGTCAAATTCGAGTAAGACATACGACTTAAATATCTCTTACGTAACCGATACTACATGCTCTGCTGGATGCCCCATTCCCATATATTGTGATACCGATCAAATAAGAATTCATTGCTCTACTGGATGCAATGCGGGATTGCATTTTAATGGATTTGAAGCGAAAAGAGTTAGCGTTGGCCTTCCCGACAATAACAATGATGGAATTGCAGATGCTACTGGAAGTTTAGATTATTCCAAGATTAAAACAAACAGGATTATGTATGGAGATACATTACTGACAACTTTCAATGCTCGGGTTCACAACGCCGGTAGCATTACGAATTGGTATTACGGTAAAGCAACCTCCAAACTAGACTATGGAAAATATCTTTCTGTGGAGTCTGTTAATCTTCGAATTTATAGGGTTGGAAATTTAATTACATCTTGCAATAATGTTCCATATACCTCATCAGCCTCAGGCATCTCAAAAACTTATGTATTCGACATAAGCATTAGCAGTCTTAATGCTATGGGTTGTGGTCTGTACAGTTCATTTGCCTACCTTGGAGTTGACAGCTTAGTATTAGACGTAAAATACGTCGTGGATCAAAATATTGGAAATAATAATGTTGATTTAACCATTACTAATGACTTCTATTTGAGTACCGTCTTAAATCCATCCAGTTCTCAAAAATATCAATGCGATACTTTTTCAGCTCGGTTAAGTTTAATGGGTTGGTATTTTACGAACTACGGCAGGAACATATTTGTAGAAAGTGGTTGCAATGAGTTTAATGTATCTCA
>CBDUEX010000444.1:0-1512 GCA_965366305.1 uncultured Bacteroidia bacterium
GTCACGCTGAGTGTTCGCCGTGGCGATCCCGATAGCTATCGGGATCGAAGCAGAACACACAAGTTAACAACTTTAATTCCTTAAATTATAAACCAGAAAATTATAGATTGGATAATTGTCAATTATAGATTGATAAATTTGCTGACTCAATGAAAAAGTCACTATTCCTCTTTTGCCTATTCACTTTAAGTATAACAGCATTTGCACAAAACAAGCCTGCATACAAAATCTACAATGCCAAAGGCAAGAAAGTGAGTTATAAGAAAATGGTGAAAACACTTGCTAAAAAGAACATCGTTTTATTTGGCGAACAACATAACAGTGCCATTGCTCATTGGCTTCAACTAGAAGTAACACAAGACCTTGGTGAGAAACGATCGCTTCAATTAGGTGCTGAAATGTTTGAAGCAGACAATCAGATTCCACTAAATAATTATCTCTCTGATTCTATTGATAATAAAGGCTTAGATACTGCCGCCCGCTTATGGCAAAACTATAAAACAGACTATGCACCATTAGTGGATTACGCCAAAACCAACAAACTCAATTTCTACGCAACCAATATCCCAAGACGTTATGCCAGTATGGTGTACAAAGGTGGATTTGAAGCATTGGATACGCTTACAGACTTAGAAAAATCGTGGATGGCCCCTTTACCGATGGAGTTTGATGCAAACCTACCTACCTATCAAAACATTCTAAAAATGATGGGAGATCATGGTTCTCCAAAACTAGTGATGGCTCAAGCAACCAAAGATGCAACCATGGCACATTTCATTCTTAAGAATTACGAAAAAGAGAAGCTGTTCATTCATTATAACGGAGCCTATCATTCAGATGATTACGAAGGAATATTATGGTATTTAAAACGTCCAACCACAGACTATCAATTTGCGACTATCTCTACGGTGGTTCAAAGTGATGTTAACAAGCTAGAGCAAGAAAATAAGAACAAAGCTGATTTTATAATTGTGGTAGATAAAGACGTTACAACAACGTATTAACCTACATTCCACTTAAATAATTAATCACTTCTTGCTTCTTGCGAGTTGATACTGGAACACTACTTCCATCACTTAATTTAATCGTACCACCGTCTGCTTTTACAAGCTCTTTAATGTGATCAACATTCACCAAATGGCTCTGATGCACCCGAATAAATCCACGGTCTCCCAAAAGAGCATCAAACTCTTTTAATGTTTTAGTAACCAGCACATTACTTCCATCTTTGAAATAGAAATGCGTATAGTTTACATCCGATGCACAACGAATTATATCTGCAATTTTCACTACCGTAATACGGTCTTGTGTATTGAGTGCGATTCTATCTGTAGTTTGATTTTTAAGCTGATTGGTTAAAATTTCCAAGCCTCGATCTTGTCCAGCTTCGTTGGTTGTAAGCTTCGCCTTTTGTACTGCTTTCTTTAATTCATCTGGATCGATTGGTTTCAGCAAATATTCCAAAGCAGAGTATTTGATAGCCTTGATACCATATGCATCAGAAGCTGTCGT
>CBDUEX010000445.1:0-1502 GCA_965366305.1 uncultured Bacteroidia bacterium
ATCTTTCAACTCTACCATAGCTTCCCCTTCACCATGCACAAAAAAGACCTTTTTAAGTTTTTTAGAATCACTTGCTGTGAAATAGGCTTTAAGTCCTAATACATCAGGATGAGCACTAAACACATCCGTTTGTTTGATTTTAGCAAAGACATATTTATCGTTTCCTTTAATTCTTAAGGTGCTTCGTCCTTCTAACAATTGAGCTCCAAGCGTACCAGGAGAACAGAAGCCTGCAATAAGTATAGTACACATGGGATTTTGAATGTGATTGCTAATGTGTTGCTGAATTCTTCCTCCTTCTAGCATTCCTGCGGATGAAACGATGATACACGAATCGCGATACAAATCCATGTCTTCTACATCGCTTTCGTCTTCAACCAAGTGCAACGACTTAAAGTCGAAAAGGCTGCCCTCTTCCCTATCGTATGCCTTGGTTTCTTCATTTAAGTAATGCTTAAAATGATTGTGAATATTGGTGCTGGCAAGTGCCAATGGACTATCAGAGAATACTCGAATAGCTGGCAATTCACCCGAGCTAAACAATTTCTTGAGGGTAAATAAAATGGCTTGTGTTCTTCCTACACTAAACGCAGGTATGATCAACCTACCATCTTGATTGATGCAAGTGGTGGTTACTTCTTCTTTGAGCACTTCTTCTGCAGTACGTGTTTCTTTATGAAATCGGTTTCCGTAAGTTGTTTCCGTAACCAAATAGTCTAAATCCGACATGGGTTTAGAGTCAACAATGAGCTTACTCCCAGGATTTCCTAAATCTCCAGTAAATCCAATTACTTTTTCTTTACCCTTTTCGGTTACTTGTATCGAAACACTCGCTGCTCCAATAATGTGCCCTGCTTCGTGATAAGTAAAACTAACTCCATTCGACAAATTGAATGGTGTGTAAAACGGAAGCGTTAAGATTTGAGAAATGGAGTCTCTAACTTCTTTGAATCCGTACAGTTTTACGCGATTCTTCTTTCGTTTTTGGTCGTTGTTTTGAATATTAACTGAATCGGCCCATAATTTCTCTAGCAAGTAAGCCGTAGGTTCAGTGCAAAATATTTCTCCTTTAAATCCTTGCTTTACAAGGTTGGGAATGTTGCCACTGTGATCGATGTGTGCGTGTGTTAGAATAAGAACATCTATTTGCTTGGGGTCGAACGGAAAATTGGCATTAATTAATTTATTGCTTAAATCTTCGTAATCAATACCGCAGTCTATTAAAATGCTAAAACCAGAATCGAGTTCTAACAAATGCATACTCCCTGTAACCTGCCTTGCGGCTCCCCAACATGTATATTTCATCTACCTAATTAGTGTGCAATAATAAGTCTTGAAGTAGTGATTAATAAACCATCTTGACTATAAATACTAACAGAGTACAAACCATTTGCAACTGGCTTTAGTTCAATAACTTGATTGGTAAAGCATTGTTGTTGCTGAACAAGTTCTCCCAAGGGTGAAAACACTTCAATTCGAACCGGTTCTGTTTGCTTACCTCG
>CBDUEX010000446.1:0-1501 GCA_965366305.1 uncultured Bacteroidia bacterium
CTGCGATGATGATAGAAGAAAATTTAGCTGCTGCAAAAGAAAAAAGTAGCAATAGGTTCCTATCCGTAATCTCCATCTTAGGTGCTATCTTTCTTGGTATTGGCATTATGTGGATCGTTGCTTCCAATTGGGAGGGCATGCCAGACATTGTCAAAATCATTGTGCTGCTTGGCTCAACTGGAGGTTTAATCTACCTTGGATATGAAATTGGATTCCATCGAAAGAATTATCCTAAAACAGGTCATGCATTGCTCCTACTCGGGGCAATCTTATTTGGAGCAAGCATTTTTCTAATCGCACAGATTTATAATGAGGAGCCGAATGCTTCTTACCTCCTTTTTGTTTGGTTAATCGGAATTTTGCCTTTGGTCTATATTTTTCAATCGCATCTCATTACGTTTCTCGCGTGTATTGTATTCTGCTTGTGGTTTAACTCACTCCTAATTGAGGACTTTAATGAATTTGACGCAAAAGCAGTAGCCTTTATTACGTTTTTTTATCAAACCTTTGGTTTACTCTTATTTTCAATTGGAAGCCTCCACTACTTTTTAAAGAAATACTCAAAAGTGGCTCGGGCATATCGGCTTATAGGAATTTACTTAGTCATCTGCATATTGTTTGCTCTCACGTTTCAAGCTTCTTTCGAAGGTCTTAAAGATCTCAGCACTGAATTGACAGCCAATCCACTGATGATTAGTATCATTTTCGTTCTTATTGCCATGATGCTTAGCATTAATATGCAATTCAATCCATCCAAATCGGAATCTAATGTTTTAGAAAATACAATAGCATTAACCATTCTAACTGCAATCTACGCCTTGAATATGGCCATTAAGTTTACGCAATTTTACACGGCATTTTGGCTGTTGTTTAATATGCTCTTTGTAGGATTGATCGTAGTTCTTTTCCGTATTGGCTATAACCGCCGAGACATGAAGCTTGTGAACATTGCATCGCTCAGCACCTTCTTTTTCTTAATCTTTAAGTTCTTCGACATTTTCTCAGACCTCTTGGATAAGGGATTAACCTGGTTGGTGTTTGGAATTGCACTTTTAGCGGGTTCAGTATTGTTCGAAAGAAAGAGAAGAAAAATAAGAGACAGCTTCAACCAAGAGCATGCAATAACAGAGACCAATGATTAAAAAGAAATATGTACTTGCACTTATTATTTTTTGGGGTGTTGTACTCATAGGTGCGGTGGTTTATAAGCAGTTGACCCTACAAACAGGTGTAGAGGTCAGGTTAAAAACTGTACCCCTCGATCCTCGTGATTTATTTCGTGGGGATTATGTGATATTGCGGTATGACATCAACCGGATTCTGCTAGATTCCGTTTTATCCGAAGGTGGACCATTTATAAAAGATGATAAAGTGTACGTAAAACTTGATACGAGTTCAAAATACGCCCGATCTACGCATATTTCCAGCAATCGTTTTGATGAAGGAATATTTATTGAAGGTGTTGTAACGCGTTCGGACAAACAGGTGTTGAACGCTAAAT